>JAISYY010000213.1 GCA_031269635.1 Tannerella sp.
AGTTGGCCTTGTTGCGCAGCAGACGCTTTAACGCATAATCGAACGATATCAGTACCCGCTCGCCTTTTTTACGCCCTTTCATGACTCTTTTCCTCCTAATTTTATGTCCCACAAAGATACTTCTTTTTTCAGACATACGGTCTGAAAAAAAACAGGCGTCCCCGCATGGGGACGCCTGTTTCCGGTCACGCGCGAGGCCGGGCGGACATCAGTCCGGTTTGGCCTGGAGCTGTTCCACTGCCTGGCGGTGGCGTTCGACTTCGCGTAGCTGCGCTTCGAACTCTTCGTGATGCTGGCGGTCGAGTGCGGCGGCCAGGTCTTCGGTCGTGAACGGCATGGAGAACGTCGGTTCGGCGCCGAATTTGGGCGTGTCGTCCACGTGCTGCAGGAAGGCGGCCTTGATGATAAACTGTTTGCCGCGCGAGCCTTCGGGCATCTGGATGTTGTTGTGTAGATGAGTTGTCTGCTGGCGGTAGACTTCGGTCTTGCCGTCGGCGGCCATGATGACAATCACTGCCAGATGCACGCCCGGAGGCCATCCGTGAGCCACGAGCGCGGCATTTTCGCCGGTCGCCTGATCGATCACGACGCGGATAAAGTCCGCGTTGATGACCGAAACTTTGACCTCGGCCAGCACGTCGGTCGGTTCCTTGCGTTCGCGGCGTCCGCCCGTTTCTCCCGGCAGGAAGAATCCGAGCAGGTGCACGTCGTCGATCGTCAGTACCCCGGCGTAGTACTGCGTATACGCCCAGGCCTTTGCCTGTGTCAGGCACAGGCCGACGGTGGTCTTGAGCAGCGAGTTGCGCACGGTGCGGTCGGCGGGGGAGCCGTAGTTCGAACGGCACTTGGTTATCAGCGTTTTCAGCTGGTCGCGGTGGTCGCTCAGCGGCTGAAACAGCGTTTGAGGGACGCTCCATTGCTGCTGGTGAGCCTGGAGTGTGTTGACGAGGTTGTCGATATTGTCAAACTGATCGTCAATCGTTCCATGCCACCGGCGAATGTTGGCAAGTACTTCGGCGGGGATGTTCGTGTAAGCGACCGTCCCCAGCGCGAAGGCAAGCGTGAATCCGCCGCCGGCGGACAGGAGAATGCCCCAGTCCGGAAGGGTGGCGAAAAATGCATTTAAGAGGCCGGATACGATGCCGGCCGTCAGTGTCCAAATTTGAAATAATGCTTCCATTTTGTTGATAATTAATTGGTTGTTGATTTTGAATACGTAATAGTTCCTAATGTTCCATTTGTCCCTAATGTGATTTTTTTAGGGACAGTAGGGACTAATGGGACAATTGGAACATAAAAAAACGGGAACGGAACCCTCAAAACCATGGATGTGGATTTTTTATCCACAAGTGCCGACAGGTCATCCGCACCGGAAGATGTTTCAAACGCAAATGCAGTTGTTTTATCCACATCTGTGGATTTTTTTTCCGCAAATGCAGCCGTTTCGTCTGTACTTGCAGATTTTTTTTCCACAGATGAAGACATACCGTCCACACATGCGGATGCTTCTTCTGCATTTGTACCGGCTTTCACCGCAAGTGCATTTTTTTTATCCACAGACATGGTTTTTGGGGGGTTCCCGAAAAATATGGATGTTTCCCGTTTCATCGAATGATTATTTTGTACGTTTGGCCGTCGGCCGTTACCAGATAGAATCCTTTCGGCAAACGGACGGATGCTGTTTTTCCAGCCTCCACGGCAACGGTCTGTATCAGCGCACCGGAGATCGAGTAAATACGCGCTTCCCCGTCCCGGGATGCCCGGATATACAGCAGATGGCCGTCTGTCCAGCTACCGGTGCGGTCTACCGGAGCATTGCTTACCAGCGGGGCTGTAAACGTCACCGCGAAATGGATTTCTTCCTGCACCCGGAGAACTCTTACCGTATAGCTGCCGTCCGGATTGTGCGTGACGGTCAGGCCGTCGTCGCTCTCGTCGATGGAGGCATTCCGGAAGGCTCTGATGCACAGCTCCCAGTTGCTGTTTTCCGGATACGGGATAATGGTAAAGACAAAATCGCTCGAACTGCGCACATAATGCACGCCCGCCGCCGGCGAAGTGGCGGCGCCCGGAATTTCGGGGATGATGACCTTCCGCTGGATGAGCGGCGGCGGAATTTTCGGTACGGCCACCAGGATGGAATCGAACGGACAGCACGTATTGGGTTCGCGGTAGAGGATGTACACCTCTTTCAGGTACGTGAGCTGTTCTATTTGCAGGGGCGTGAACGGCCGGTCTTTTCCCGTGAGCGTGTCGCGGGCAAACTCCCAGGTGCGTCCCCCGTCCAGGCTGCGCTGGATATAGGGCGACCCCTTGGCCGTGACAATATCCAGCGTTCCGGAAACATACACGGACGTTGGAATGAAGCGCTGCAGGTCAAAGACAGATTTGGCATAGAGGGTGAATACCTCGGACGTGTCTTTTTTGAGGCTGTTCGACAGTTGGGAAAAGAAAAACAGCGAACTGCCGTCAGGCACGTTTTCGGCCACCTTGAAACGAACCGCAACCGCCGTGTCCGCAGCCGAGATCGGGTACGTGACCGTATCCTTGAAGAATGCGCCGCCGTCGGCGTCGTACACGTAATTCGCGCCGCTGCCCTGGCTCCATACCTTAATATTACCCGCCGTTCCCTTGTTGAATGTAAGCAACAGTGTATTGATGCAGTCAGCATACAGCGAACTGTATCCGTAGATCGAATCGTACTCCGATTTCACGTAGGGACGCGAAACTTCGGATTCCGGAGCGCCCAAATCCAGACTCCCGGCCTGTAAAAATACGCCGGAACCTAAACTTGTGTCACTGGTATTTCCAATTGCCAGTTTCAGGTGATACCATTCGCCCGGTATTACTCTGGCGCGGGCAGTCAATACAATGGAGTGACCGTGATATTCCATTAACCACTTGTTTACATCGTTATAAACCGGAACATGATATTCCGGGCGGATTGCATTTAGTGAATTACCGGGTATTCCGGGTGTCCCGGCATAAGTCGGAGGCAGTCCTACAGGAGTAGCCCCCATCGGATCGTATGCAGAAAAGCCATCTCCAGCTCTATATCCCCAATTAGAGGCATTTACGGCAATCGGTGTCCCATCCGGATAGCGGGCGATGTTAATCGTATCGCCCGTATTTCCCCATTCGTCTGTCAGTCCCGGCCCGCTGACAAAGAATCCAAATGCATCATTATAT
>JAISYY010000289.1 GCA_031269635.1 Tannerella sp.
GCATAAAGGAACATAAAAACCGTCAAACAGTTTCTTAAATTCCTTTTCATCCGATAATGAGATGCTCACTTTATCATTATATATCTTGTCTGTATTCACATCGCCGGTTTTATCATAAACTTAAAATCCCTTCCGGAAACAGTGCGCCGAACACCCTGAAACAAAATCGCAAAATTGCACAAATGCCCCGAAGAATTCCCGGACGTGCGGTGAAGTGCATGCCTGTTCACCGCCAAAGGGTACAACGTATATCGTGCCTGCCGTATAAAGGGATAAACGGGAAAATTGTTCGCTGAATATGTACGTTGTTTCGGCAGTCATTTTTACAAAATTTGATGCCAAAGGTAGGAATAAAATTCAACAATTCAAGATTTGGTGCAATCCTATGTCGTTTCCAGTAAATTTGTGACAGTTTGAATTGAAAATCGACGCAGTAATAATGTGACAATTTGGATTGCATATTTTACCGTGCGGAGGGTAAAGGCAATGAAAAGTCTGCGAAGATGGGCAGATGGTCACTGTATCCGCCTTTGTAGAATCTGCCGGCGTATTTGCGTAGCGGGGTTTGTTCGCCGCGGTTATTTTTCTTACTGAGCAGGAAACTGCGGGCGAATATTTGCGGGCTGCCTTCCCGGAGGTATTTATTCCAGTTCCGGCTTATCATCATTTGGTCCAGCTGCGACCATTCGCCCTGAAACTTGTGCGAGCCGTTGAAGTTCAGTTTGTCCGGATTGCCGAACAGGTTTATAAGATTGTATTTGGCTTTGGATCCTTTTGTCAGGATTTGTATGCTTTTGTCGTAAGGGTTGTCGTTGAAATCGCCCATGGCAATGATGTTGGCGTCGTCGTTTATTTTAAAAATGGAGTCGCATAACCTGCGGAGGCATTTGGCGGCGTCTATGCGGTCCGGCTCCGATTCTTTCTCTCCTCCCGATCGGGACGGGAAGTGGCAGACGAAAATATCCAGTCTTTCGCCGTTAATCAATTCGCCCCATACATGCAGTATGTCCCGGGAACGCTTATTTTTGTTCGTGAATTTTATCCGTTTGGAAGAGTGTCCGAGGTATTTGAATTTGTCACGTTGATAGATCAGCGCGTTGTTTATTCCGCGAACGTCGTTTCCGGTCGTTATGCAATAGCTGTAATGTTGTTCCCGCAGGGGGGTACGATTGAGCAGATGTATTAATACGGTATCGCTTTCGATTTCACACAGGCCGCATATAGCCGGCGTGCCCCATTCCCCGATTGCACTTATCACCTGCGCGGTCTTGCGTAAGTGCCGGTAGTAGCGGCTTGGCGTCCAGCGCATGGGGCCGTCGGGCAGAAATTCGTTGTCGTTTTTATGCGGGTCGTCATACGTGTCGAAAAGATTTTCCACGTTATAGAACATGACGCGGAAATCCTCTTGGTTTGTTTTCGTCCTGCCCCGGTCATTGTCCGTGCTGCTGTTACGGTCTTCCGTCAGGCTTTTGCCAGAAGTTTTTTTGTTTGCGCGCTTTTGCGACTGGGCGTTAGAGTCCGTACATCCCGACAGGATCAGGAGGCAGCAGGCTATAACTAACGACAGCTTATTTTTTATTTTCATCCTCTTTTTCCTGCGGCACATATTCATAAGCCCCTATTGATGGCCCGTTTTCGCCTGTAAGCCGGTTAACGCCCAAACGGTCGACGGGGTACTGTTCCGATATGGAGCGGTCTGCTTTTCCGATGCCGGCGGATTCCTCGTCCAATCGAAAATCAAATACAAAATCGTATTTGTCCTCTTTATTTTTCCCGCTGCTTTTTATGTATTTCGGGCTTTCGGCAAACAGGACGTTGTTGAAACGCCCGTTTTCCGTCTTTTTTGTTTTGATAACACAATGATTGAAACGGTAATTGAACTGTTCGTCATGGCCGTCGATGAAGTTTTCGCCGGTCAGGAAACTGATTTCGCCGCTGTACAGGAGGGTTGTATCGGCCGACATATTGCCGTCGATTATGCAGTTGTCGAAATAAGCCTGCTGTAAAGGGAATGTACGCGTTTCTTGGCTGTCGTTCCTTTCGCCGGAAACGGAATCCGACAGGATAAGGCATTTTTCAAACCTGCCGGAGGCGCTGCTTGTGAAGCTGCCCGGCATATAGTTTGCCAGTGTACAGTGGGCAAACCGGTATTTCCCTCCCGCAAGCATGACGAGATGCCGGCTTGCATTGCTAAATTCCGTGTTGAATGCTTCGATGTGGCAATTTTCACTCCACAGAACGTTGCCGTTCATGTTTTTTATCTGCGAATTGTTCAGGGTCATTTTTTTCCTGTCGGGGGTCGATTTTTCAAATGTAAGTCCCGATATACCGTTCCTTATCAGTGTGTAGTTAAGTTCGTTATCAAAGCTTGAAGCACCGAAAAACAACCCGTCCCACTGCGCAGGTATGTTATCATAAGAGATTAAAAAGGAGTAATGATTGAGCCTGTCTCCGCGGAAAACGACCGGATTATCTTGTGTGCCGTTCGCTTTTATCGTGCCGTCAATTAACCATTTAGCCCTGTTATGCATATAAAAAGAGGCGCCCTGTTCGATGTTGACGGTTACTCCTTCCGGTATCATGATGCTGTCGTAAACGAGATAAGGCCTTTCTGCCGTAAGCGTCGTGTTATTGGCAAAAGTCGTTCCTCCTTTCAAAATATGCGCGTTTTGCCCGTATGCTTCGAGCAGGACGGATTGAGTGACTCCGTTTGTGATGAACACAATCGAATCGTATATGACAAACGGGGTATTTTCGTCGTTGGGGTCGACCGTCACTTCGACCATTACATAAAGGCTGTCTTTTTTCCAGATCGGTATGTCGTCGAACAAATCACCTTTGCGTCCGTCAATATTTATCCTGAAGTTACTCCTTGATCCGCCGGCCAGTACTATTTTGTGAATTTTTAGCGCCTCTTCGTTCTTATTATAAATCATAAAATAGCCTGTCGTGGAGCCGACCGTCGTAAATACCGTATCGAATGATACGGTATCCGTCGAAAATGAAAGCAGATGATTGGGACTCACGGAGTAATTATTCATATCGTTACATCCCGCCAGCATCGCTATTATCAGACCTGTCGCCCATGTTATGAAGCTGTTTTTGTGCATGCAAATTCAAATTTGTGACCTGAACATAAAACGGGTATATCTGCAAATTATTGTATATTGCGGACTATACGTTCCGGAGGATGTCGAGGAGGTGTCTCCACCACAGGCCGACCGTTTTGATTTCTATGCGTTCGTCCGGCGAGTGGACGTTGCGCAGCGTAGGGCCGAAGGAAATCATATCCAGGTTCGGATATTTTTCCAGGAACAGTCCACATTCCAGGCCGGCGTGTATGGCCGTTATCAACGCTTCCTTATTGAACAGTCTGCGGTAACTTTCCTGTGCGATGCGGAGAATTTCCGAATCGGGGTTCGGCTTCCAGCCCGGATAACCGTCGTTGTGCCCGACGTTAGCTCCCGCAAGTCGGAATACGGCGGCGACCTGGTCTGCTATCGCAATTTTTTCGGATTCGGTAGAGCTTCGCTGGCTTGTTCCGACGGTGATTTCCGTTGAACCGGTCATTTTTACCGAAGCGAGATTGGTGGATGTTTCCACAAGGCCTTCTATGTCATGGCTCATGTTGACGACGCCATGCGGACAGGCAAGCAATGAACAGATAAGTTTCTTTTTCAGTGCGTCGGGCAAGCGCGTTTCGGGCTTGCCGGTTGTTTCCATAAGGAGGCGTACGTTGGGGTCAACGCTTTTCAGTTCGTTTTCAATGTCGGCGGCAAAATGGTTGAGCATGACGCGCACGTTCTCACGAATTTCGGATGACAGGCCGATTACCGCATACGCTTCGCGCGGTATTGCGTTGTGAAGATTTCCTCCTTCGACAGCGGCAAGCGTGAAAGGATAATTTTCCTGCAGCTGATATAAGAAACGGGCAAGAATCTTGTTTGCATTGCCAAGTCTTTTATGAATATCACCTCCCGAATGGCCGCCGTTAAGGCCGGTCACCGTTATGCGGAAATACTGTTCGGAGGCCGTCGCCGGTTCCGCTTCGTACGTGAATGTGGCAATCGTTCCCTTACCGCCGGCACATCCGATGAAAATCTGTCCCTCGTCTTCGCTGTCTAAATTGAGCAGGATGCGTCCCGTCATGAAACCGTCTTCCAGCGCGCCGGCGCCTGTCAATCCTGTTTCTTCGTCGACGGTGAACAAACATTCGACAGGCCCGTGTTCTATGTCATCGGAAGTTATAACGGCCAGCGCCGCCGCTAACCCGATTCCGTTATCGGCGCCCAGCGTAGTGCCTTCGGCGCGTAACCATTCGCCGTCTATGACGGTTTGGATCGGGTCGTTATCAAAATCATGCCGGACATGGCTGTTTTTTTCGCACACCATATCCAGGTGAGCCTGCAGGATGACCGTCGGACGGTTTTCATATCCCTTTGTCGCCGGTTTGGACAACAGCAGGTTTCCAACCCGGTCTTTTTTTACGGCAATTTTATGTTTGGCGGCGATATCCTCCATATACGTTATAATTCTACCTTCTTTTTTAGACGGACGAGGTACCTGTGTAATCTCGTGGAAATAATTCCATACTGTTTTTGGTTCTAATTCTTTGATAGTCATGTTTTCTTAAATTTTATAGTGAAAGATGTCAATTGTTAAATTTGTGCAAAAATACGGGTTTTGTAGGAAAAATGATAAATTATTCGCTCTAAAATTATCGTACATTCTATTTAAACACTTATCTTTGCGTCCACAAATATAAGAACAAATGCTTAAAGTTGTAGTCTTAAGTGTAATAATTATTCTTATTTGTTGCGTCATGCTATGTATAAGAATGATAATTAAGAAGGATGGGCGGTTTCCAAATACGCATGTAGAGGGGAATCCCGTATTGAGAAAGAAGGGAATCAAATGCGTCCGGGCTCAGGATTTTGAAGCCGGACGTCGGATGAATCTTTTCGAACGTTTACAGAAGGATGTTTGAAAATTAATTATAACACGGATATGAAAGAAAAGATACATTATGTGATTGAAGCGGTACTTGCTGTTGCCGTAATTATTTTGTTTGTTTTACAGTTTTCGGATAAGAAGAAATCGGCGCCTGTGGCAGTGGCAAGTAACAGTTCTGCGGCGGAAAGTCCGATGCCGATTGCATTTATTGACGTTGATTCGCTTATGTCGAACTATATTTATTCGATTGACCTGAATGAACAGATTACGAAGAAATTTGAAAATTCGCGTGCGAACCTGACGGAGAAACTTCGCAAACTGCAATCCGAAGCGGCTGATTTTCAACGTAAAGTTGATACCGGTTCATTTTTATCGCGGGAAAGACTTGAGGCGGAGCAACAACGCCTGATGAAAAAAGATCAGGACTTGCAGGAGTTGCAGGCGCAGATGTCGCAGGAACTGGGCGAAGAACAGTTGCGTATGAATGTGGAGTTGCGCAAGACTATCATATCGCAGTTGCGGGAATTTAATAAAGGCAAAGGATATCAGATTGTTTACGGGAAAATGAATGATAACATCCTGTATGCTGATGAGGCGTATGATATTACCGGGGAAGTGATTGAATATCTGAACAGGCAGTATGCCTCGTCTCCTTCGGCAAAGACGGACGAATAAACTTCGTCATAAAGGAGCGAAAGACGGCCCGTTTCAAAGAGGTGCGTTCGAAACGCTTTCTCCGAATGGGTTATGAATGGCAGATAATGGCGTTCGCATAAAAACACGTTGGGAATCACACAACAGCCTTGTCTATTTGGTTGATATGATCGTAAATGGTTGCAAGTTTACAATAGTAGCTTGCAACCATTAGTATGTCAGGAAAATAGTCGTAGCACACATTTTCCGTTCTTTCGACCGATAGGAGTATTTGTGTATTTCGCCGATAGACAGGCGTTTGCCTCCATGCATGTAGTGTTTAGTTCATTCCGTGTACTCGCACGGCGGCATGCGTTTCGTCATTACGAAAGCGCAGCCCGAAACAATCCGGGCCGGATTTCGTAATGACGGGAAATCAGGCTATTGAAACAACTTCCCTATATGATAATCGTTACGATTTAATAACGATTTCTGTTGTATCCGCCGCGACTGTTATATCCGCTATTGCTTCTTTCAGTTCTGGGACGAGCTACATTTACACTAATTGTCTTTCCTTCGAAATCGCTTTCATTCAATTCGGAAATAGCGTTCTGCCCTGCCGTGTCGTCGGACATTTCGACAAAACCAAAACCACGGGACCTTCCGGTATCACGGTCTGTAATAACTTTAGAAGAAGTCACTTCTCCATACGCTGAAAATAATTCCTGTAAACTTTCGTCTGTTGTACTAAAGTTTAAATTTGATACATAAATGTTCATTTTTTATATAGATTAATTATTAATAGTAGGTGTTCTTCAACTTGCAAGGGTAATATTAACAGCATTCATGCCTTTTTTACCGCGTTCCAATTCGAAGGTAACCTTATTTCCTTCTGTTATAGAGGCCGGTGCGCTACTGATATGGAAGAAATATTTATCCGTACCGGCAGCATCTTTGATAAATCCGAATCCTTTGTCGGGATTGAAATACTCTACATGGCCTTTGAATACTGTTGTTTCCTCAATATCTTCTTTTTTCGGAGTAGAAACCGCTATATTGTCGATTTCTATTTCCTGTTTCCTGACCGGATCCGGTGGTGTGCTGGTTATAACCCCATTTTCATCCACGTAAGCAATCATATCATCAAACGATCCACTACCGCCATTCGCTTTACGCTCTTCTTTGCGTTTTTGCTTTTCCTGCCTTTTTTGCTCTTTTCTCTTTTCCAGTTCTCTTTTGTTAAATGATATAGCCATAATTATAATTACAGTTTT
>JAISYY010000294.1 GCA_031269635.1 Tannerella sp.
GCATCAAACCCGATAAAACAGTTCGCGTCGGGTACTTCGTTACGAAACTCCTCCCTTAATTTCTTCCGGCAACGATCCATCCGGTCGGGAAAAACGTCGGCCAGTGCGATAACAGACAGACCGTTCCCCGCCATCAGAAATTGTGCGGCAGCCCCCGTCCCGCGGTCTCCGCAACCGATAAGCGCCGCCTTGAGAGGCTTTCCGTCAGGGGCTTTATCCACAAACGAAAACATCCCCGCATCTTCCGGCGTAACTTCAGGCGCGTTATCCTTGCACGAAGTGAAAGCGACAGAGGATACCAACGGCAATCCCATCCCTGCCAGCGCCGAACTTGTAATAAAATCTCTCCTTTTCATATTTTCATTAATAATTTTAATCTATTGAATATCCACAGCCGAAGGCGGCAATACCGTATTTCCCCATGAAGTAGCATCCGGCGTCATGTTGAATTTCAATTCCGCACCATTGCTTATATCATTGTGTCTAAGCCATGCCTTTTTCCAACTCTTACCGTTCAGGCTTGCCGACTTTATATATACGTTTTCTTCCGAAGCATCGTTTCCGTAAATCACAATCTTTTTCCCGTTTTCCATCTGTAAGGTAACTTTTTTATAACGAGGACCGTTGACCATATAAAAATCTTGACCGGCTACGGGGAAAAATCCCAATCGCGAAAAGATAAACCAACTGCTCATAGCGCCCGAATCGTCATCACCCGGATAGTTTTTCCTTGTGAACGTTTTAGATACTTCCCGGGCATAATAAGATGTCAGATCAGGACGTTTGCCGTAAGCGAAAAGAAAAGGTGTAAGAAAACACGGTTCGTTATAGATTTCTATCCTGTTGGCTACGTAATATTCAAGCCGTTTGATAAAAATATCCTCTCCTCCCATAAGTGTAATCAGTTCCGGCATCTGATGAGGAGCATAAAAAGAATACGTCCAACTGTCGCCTTCGTAGAAATGCAGGCTGAATGGTCCCAAGGGATTGGTTTTGGGGTCAAGGGCGACAAAATTACCTGCCGAATCTTTCGATTGGATAAAACCCCGGAAGCCTTCACTGATAACACTGGCATCCCAAAGGTTTCTCCAACCGGAACTTCTCTTCAAAAAACCGGATTGTTCATCTTTTTTTCCCAAACCTCCCGCTACCACCGAGGCACAATAGTCGTTGTACGCAAATTCAAGGGTCTTGGAAGCCGTGGCATGAGACATGACCGGAATCGAATTATAAACGACCCATCCCCTGTCATTTTCCCTGTAAAAGGGCGTTCTTCCCGAAACGGTCGCATGCCCTTTCTGCACTTCGTACGCTTCGTTCCATTCAATACCGGAAACGTTTTTCACATACGCATCGGCAATTAACACATCCACAGCGTCGCCACCCTGTATCATATCGCCTGTGCCGCATATCACCGCATCGCTGGCATAGCCATAATGTTTGTACAGTTCGCAAAATGAACGGATATTATCCCGCACGACACTTTCCTTTATCAGCGTCAGCAACGGAAACAGGGTACGGTAAGTATCCCACACGCAAATGTGGTCGTCATAAAACGAACCGGCATAATTCCAGGGACAATCGCCGGTCCTGTCTTTAGGAGAAATCAACGCATGATAGAGGCAAGTATAAAACAGCGTTTTTTCATCACCGGAAACAGTTTCGTCATCAATCAGGATGCTACTCAAGGCTTTATTCCATATATCCGCCGCATCCAATTGAACCTTGTCGAAATCCCATCCGGGTATTTCTTCTTCAAGAAAATGTTCCGCATTGGCTATGCTCTTTGTAGATATGGCTACTTTCATGAAAACCTTTTCATCTTTTACCGTATTGAATTTCAAGTAACAGCCGATGCCGTCGCCCGAAATGGAATCGGTTTGTCCGTACAATTTTCGCTCGTGGTTACGGAACATGCCATAACTTGTTGCCGGTTTTCCGAACCGGATTGCATAATATATTTTCATTCCATGGCTGAAATACCATCCGTCATTCAGGACAAGGTAACCCGTGAGGGAATTTGTTCCGGAATTATAAACGGCTGTGGCAAAAGTAGATTTTGCCTGCAGTGTATGCGAAGGATAAATGACCAAACTTGATACGCCATCCGTCGTTTCGGGATAAGTGAAACGGAAAATGGAAGCATGTTGCGCCGAAGCAATTTCTGTCCTTATACCAAACTTTGTCAAATTGACCGTATAATAATCCGGACGGATTTCTTCGTCCGACTTTCCGGAATCATGATCGGTGGGAACATTGTCATCCCAACAGTCAAGCCCGGTTTGCGGAGAAACAAGGAAATTGCCGTACCGGTACACCGAGCCGGTATTGATTACCGTGAAACCATTTATCGGATGGTTCGCCGCATATCCCGTATGAGGCGAATCGGGGGTATGTGGACACGGACGAATGGAACCAAACGGTAAAGATACACCGAACGAACATTTGCCTACTTCTATTCCAAGATGCTGGTCTACATACTGTAACAAGTCTCTAACTTCAAGTGAAGCGATTTCTTTTTCTCCGGCACAGGAAAATAGATAAAAAATAAAAATACCGAAAATCATTTTTTTCTGTTTCATACTTTTTCTATTATTTGGTATAAAATTTATTTTGCTTGAGAACAGCTCTCTTTTTCAACGGTTTCGACCCGTTGCAACCAATATCCCCAGTGGTCGTCGACGAAGCCGATGACACGTTTGGGAGACCAGTCATCACGATAGAGACTGAAACTGTCGCCGGAGTTGTTCGTTACACTGACAAATTCCCATCCGAACCGCGTTCCCTGCGCCAGCGTATTCTCCAGGATTTTCTCCAACTGGGTA
>JAISYY010000371.1 GCA_031269635.1 Tannerella sp.
TAGCTGTTACCAAAACTAATGGCTGCCTGATAGGGGAACTCCGAACCGATACGCTCGTTACCAAGCTGGCCGATAGAACCGCGTATCTTCAGGTAATCCACCAGATCGTTCTTAAACCACGATTCCTCCGACATCACCCATCCGGCCGACGCCGAGTAGAATGTACCCCGACGATAATCCTTGGCAAAACGCGACGATGCATCGGAACGGATATTACCCTGAATCATATACTTGTTTTTATACGAATACATCAGGCGGCCGAATACGGATTCGTAAGCGTTGTGTCCCGCACTTCCCGAATTATACTGATAATCTTCGGGACCAATATTGAGGTATGAATAGGTGTCAAGCAGATAATTGCTGCGCGAAGCCCCCTCATTCTCCCACTTGTAAGAATACCCTTCGTAACCCACCATGGCGCTGAACGAGTGATCGCCCCAGCTATTTTGATAGTTACCGTAGAACTGGTACGTTTGACTGTTGTTATCGTTACGCGACTCTTCCAGGCTCGTCGTTTTATGCGACTGCATATAGGGTATAGAACCGTTTTCGTAGTAAACAGGAACAGCGCGTGAGAATTTCTTGCCTTTGGTGAACTGGTAACGGGGTGCAAAGATGGCTGTCAGTGTAAGGCCTTTCATCGGCGTGAGGTCGAGTTGTACTTTGCCGCCAAACTTATAATAGCTTGTTTTATTCCGTCCCCCCTCCCGGAGACCGGCTACCGCGTTGGCTCCATCCTTCGAGTCGGCATAACGGCCGTCTTCCCAGTAAGGCGTATAATAAGGCGATGCCAAATAGGCCCAGTAAATGGCATTGACTTGGGAAGGGCTGATTGCATTTGATTTCGAGAAATCGAAGTCGATATTCGCACGAAGCCAGTCCGTTATCAGATAGTCGTTGTTTACACGGCCTGCAAGACGCTCGTATGACTTGTTCTCGTAATAGCCGTCGCCTTTCTGATAGTTGAAGGTCGATTTTGTCCGCAGCTTTTCCGTCCCTCCCGAAATACTCAATGCATGTTGCTCATGGGCGGTCGACTCCTTCAGTATCAGATTCACCCAGTCCGTATTGGGATAGTGATAAGGGTCGGTCGCATGGTTACTCATCCATGAATCAATTGTCTCCTGTGAATACATGGAATAGGGATCGGTCGAACCGTCGTTCCACTTTATTTCATTCTGCACATTCATCCAGTCAATCACGTCGCCGTTCCTGGGTTTCGTCGTAGGTCTGTCAATGCCGTATTCGTAGTTATAATCGAATGAGAATTGGCGATCCTTGGCGCGCTTGGTGGTGATCAGGATCACACCTGCCGCCGCACGCGATCCATAAATGGATGCGGAAGCGGCATCCTTCAACACGGTCATCGTCTCCACATCAGCGGATATCACATCGTTAAGCGACGAGGGCACTCCGTCGACTATCACTAAAGGATCGTTGTTCGAAAGTGTCGTAATACCGCGTACGCGCACCGTAGCCGAAGCGCCCGGCGCACCATTATCACGGGTCACCTGCACTCCCGCCATCTGTCCTTGCATGGCGGTAGAAAGCTGTTGCGTCGAACGATTTGTTAAAGACTCGCCTTTGATACTCGATATCGCACCTGTAAGGTCGCTTTTACGAGCCGTACCATACCCAACGACCACTACTTCGTCCAGCACCTGGGTATCTTCGTCCAGCGTGATGGAAAATTGAGTGTTGTTACCGATGGGCACTTCTTTTGTCACATAGCCGATGTAGCTTATTTCAAGCGTGGCGCCGGGAGATACGGCGAAGGAGAAAGCGCCGTCCGCATCGGTAATCGTACCGTTCGTCGTACCTCGTTCCTTCACATTGGCGCCGATAACCGGCTCGCCGTTCGCATCCGTCACCGTCCCGGAAACGCCGATCCTGCTTTGCACGACTACGTTCGATCCGGTAGCGGATGTTGTTGTAAGGATGATGTCCTTATCTATCACCTTATAATATACGCCATGGCCGCTGAACAGCTGTTCCAGGACTGTATATACATGTTTATTATTTACATGAACAGATACCAGCCGGTTTGTATTGACTAATTTGCTGTTGTAGTAAAAATTAAACTCCGTTTCACTCTCAATCGTTTCAAGCACTTCGGCGACACTCCGGTCGGACAGATTCATGGTAATGACCGTATTTTGCGCATAGGAGCCGGTCGCGAAGGCGAAACCAACCGATACAATAAAAAATACACAAGTTAATTTCATAACTCTACTGATGGTATTAAAAATTATTTTCATACATTTGTTTGTTTTTTAGTATTTAAAAAAATCTTTTTTTTCATACGGGAACACTGCTGCAAACAGGTTTCCGTATGTTTTTTGTTGTAAATTCTCTCTCTTAATCATTTGTTTCTCATTTTCCTTTTTTTCTTCATAGGCATTCTGTTTTTTGGGTTAGACATTCCGTTTTCTTATCTCTTTTTTCAAAATTACTTTCGTTCGCCGTATGCCCCGGCTGTCGTCTTCGGTCGAAGGTATGATCTCATAGCTGATATGCGATGAGATACATAAATAATCAAGCACCTGTGAAAGCTGACGGTTCTCGAACGTACCCGTAAACGTGTAGTTGTTGATAACCGCATCTTTTACTTCAAACGTTACCCCGTAGAAATACGCCAGTCGCATCAGCACTTCCGGGACAGGCATATCCCTGAACATCAACCGCCCTTGCATCCAGGCCGTATCATAAGCGGGATTGACGGAGGAGCGTTTCATCCTGTTCGTGTTCAAGTTGTATACGGCTCTTTCCGAAGGTTTCAATTCCGCATATTTCCATACGCCGGATGCACTTTGTACACCGATTCTGACGGCTCCTTCCACCAGCGTCGTTTTCAACAGCGAATCGGAGGCGTATGCCTGCATGTTGAACGCCGTACCCAACGCTTCTACCTCAACTCGCTTGCTTTCCGAACGGACGATGAACGGGCGTTTTGCGTCGCGGGCAACCTGAAAATAGCCCTCGCCGTCCAGCGTCACCCGGCGTTCTTTCGCGCCGAACGAGGCCGGATACGTCAGCTTGCCGGATGCATTGAGGTGAACCACCGTGCCGTCCGGAAGATCCAGGCTGGTACGCATACCGGCATTTGTCTGTATGGTAATAAACTGTTGTTCCGCGTTCTCCTGTGACAAAAAGTGATAGTTGACAGTGAGCGATACAGCCAAGGCCACACATGCCGCCGCGACGGAAAACCGTCGGATGAGGATGCGTTGCGTCTTACTTCTACTGCGTTTCAACATCCAGTCAAACACCGCAAACGGATCACGCCGCTGCATCCGTTCCTTCGTCTGCCGGGCATAATATATCTGTGCAATTTGCAGCAACGTCCTTTCATTGTCCGGACTCTCTTCCAGCCACTGCATAATCCTGATATTTTCCGTTTCCGAGGATTTGCCGCGCAAATACCTAAGCAGAAGCGCCTCCTCCATTTCGTCTTGTGACAAGACTGTTTCTTCTTCCATTCGTCTCCTTTTTTCTATACGACAATTTTATTGCCGTCCTACCCTAAACAAAACAGAAAAAAAAAATTCTGATATGATATAATTGATTGATTCCATCCTACAAAGTTATTAATTTCGTACGTTTGCCCTGGCCTTTTATTCCCTGCGCTTGTAAAACCGGAAATTTTGATGTAAGTTTGCCGTTCCAATTAAGAAACAGGCATTATTTAATCTTAACAGGAATAATATGAATCATAATAATGACAGCGGGCCACGTCCTTCGGGTAAAGCTTTATTTCCCCTGGGCGTTTTCTTTTTGCTTTATTTACTGACGTTTGTCTTTACCGGCGATTTGAGCAAAATGCCCGTATCTGTGGCTTTCCTTGTGGCTTCGGCCGTTGCGGTCGGTTCGTCAAGGGGAGGGAACGTCATGCAGCGCGTGGAAATATTCTGCCGCGGCTCGGCGAATAACACGATATTGCTTATGGTCGTGATTTTTATACTTGCCGGGGCTTTCTCCGGGACTGCACGCGCCATGGGTGCGGTTGACGCTACGGTTAACCTGATTCTTTACCTGCTGCCGGCAAAAATAGTTGTGGCAAGTTTGTTCATTGCAGCTTGTTTTATATCCATTTCGATGGGAACGTCATGCGGCACAATTGCGGCGCTTACGCCTGTTGCGGCAGGCATATCCGTGCAGACCGGTTTGAGCCTGCCTTTGGTGGTGGGCGTTATTGTGGGAGGTTCCATGTTTGGGGATAATCTTTCGTATATATCCGACACTACGATTGTCGCTACGCGGACGCAGAACGTTGAGATGAAGGATAAATTCCGGGTGAATTTCAGGCTCGTGATGCCTGTTGCCGTCCTTGTCCTGGCGGTGTACACCGTTCAAGGCGTCATGGATTCGCACCGGATGCAAACGGGAATAAACAGTATCGAATGGGTTAAGGCGCTGCCTTATCTCGTCGTCCTGGTTACTGCGCTGTGTGGGGTAAATGTGATAACGGTTCTGAGTGCCGGCATTGTGTTGTCGGGCGGCATCGGATTGATGACGGGCGGCTTTTCCGTCCCGGAATGGTGTTCGGCGATGAGCAGCGGCATCGTCACCGACATGGGCGAGCTTGTCATCGTCTCGCTCATGGCCGGCGGCATGTTTGAAATGATACGCTTCAACGGTGGGATAAGCTGGCTCCTCAAACTGACAAACAATATCCATTCCCGGAAACAGGCCGAAGGTGCTATCGCCGGGCTGGTGGCCTTTACCGGTCTCTGTACGGCGAACAACACGATCGCGCTTATCGTCACCGGGCCGCTGGCAAAGCAAATCGGCGAAAAATTCAGCCTCAACCCCAAACGGATAGCCAGTTTGATGGATACCGTATCCTGTTCCGTACAAAGCCTTCTGCCTTATGGCGCCCAGTTGCTGATAGCGGCAGGCCTGGCGCAGGTCAACCCGGCAGAAATCATCCCGCACCTCTATTATCCGTTCGGACTCGGATTAACGGTCATCATCTCTATTTTATACAAAAGAAAACCGAAAATATGATCAACAAATTAATCGAAGAATATCAATCGCTCGACGAAGATTCCCGCAAAATGCTGCATTTGCTTGCATTGTCCTATTATCCGATGAGTACGGACGAAATCATCCGGACGTTGCCGCCGGTCGCCAAGTATAAACTAAAAGCCATAATCAGCGGATGCGTCAAGTCCAAACTGCTTATCGTCGAAAATTCGTATGATAAATCATATACGGTGAACCCGTATTTGATCGTCTGGCTATTCCCCCTGATTAAAAACAGAACATATAAATTGAGTGAAAAACAGCATGTCAAAAATTACTTTTACTATTCTTATACTCAAAAACACCTGCTCAATTATCTTGATGCACTTTGTTTCTTTCCCGAAAACCTGGAAAACAGCGAAAAGGAACTTGTTTCTTACGGGAAGGGACATGTGCTCTGTTTGCAGGCCGCCCTGTTACAACCGGCTTATGACGGGCTGATTCCGAAAATTTCAAACGGCATCGTCACAATTTTCTATGAATATTTCCTGGAAAATATCATGACAGAACTGTCTCCTTTAAGTATGTTTCAATTCCTGGAAGACCTGTTTAAAGACCGGAGATCCGCCGGCCTGGACTGTCTGCGGGCGGAGATCGCCCTGATGCGGGGCGACTTCGGACAGGCGTGTGAACTGTCGTCCTTCCATGACGAAAGCGCCGCTTATTACGCCCCGGCCATTTCCGCTTTCGCGAACGGCCGTACGGACGAAGCGCTGGGCTTGTTCGAAAAAGGGCTGAAAAAACAGCGGCGCATTCATAAAAACACTCACATCCCCGTTTTTCCCGAAGCGGCGCTGTTTTATTTCACGGCCTGCCTGACGAAAAAAGACGGATATCACATACCCGTGTTCCGTAAAATGGCAACAGAAAAAAACGAGGCGATTAATCAGGGTATTTACAGCTTTTTTCGTTATTTATCCGTATATTTTACCGGAAACAGCAACAGGATGGAGTATATTACAAAACAGTTATGTTTTATCCGGCAGCAGGATAAGCCGGGATACATACTGTGGCGGATGGTTGCACTGGGGTTAACCGGCCTGCCGGTGAAACCCGACGACATCGATCCCCGTTTCGCGGTTGACGCCGGTTTCCTTGCCGACTGTGCGAAGAAGGCGTTTGAAAACGAACATTACGTCGTTGCACACGAAGCGGTTTACCTGTTGAAAAAATGGTATCCTTCGCCCTTGCTTCAAGAGTTGCACGAGGCGATTTCGGCAAAACTGAACTACAAACCGCTGCTCTCGACAATCGTACAACCCGACGAATGGGAAAAACAGCTCAACATGTATCTCTCGCTCGAGGCCGTGCAAACGGCCATACGTCGGGAAAACGGCAACAGTAAAACGCGCGTGGCCTACCGCTTTTTCCCCGCGAGGGCTTATGCCGTCCCGATACTCCAGTCGCTAAAAATCAACGGCAGCTGGAACGCAGGGAAACATATCGCCATGAAAAATTTCATCGAAGGGAAAGTGGAGGGTATGACCGAACAGGACCGGCGCATTGCGGCGACCGAAAGCCACTATGCCTACGCGCTCGGCTCCGGCGCCATTTTTGAAATGGCCGGTCACCCGCATGTGTTCCTCGAAGACGAGAACATCCACGTGGAATTAGCCGCCGCCCAGCCGGTGATCAATGTCGTGAAAAAGCCCGATGGCTACAAAATAGAATGTGACGTCGCCAACCCGCACGAAGGGATTAACATCCGCAAAGAGACGAACACGCGCTATAAAATATACAACATCACTCCTTTCCAGTATGAAATCATTAAAGCCGTATCGAACGGGAAACCGGTACCGGAGCAGGGACATGACAAACTGATACTGATACTGAAACATTTTAGCGCTTATATGCAGATACATTCCGACCTGACCGTTGACGAAGACAGCGCTCAAATACGGCAGGTCGACGCCGATTCGCGTATCCGCATCCAACTGTTGCCGATGGGCGACGGCCTGAAAGCCGAGCTGTTTGTCAAACCGTTCGGTTCGCATCCGCCATATTGCAAACCGGGACGCGGAGGGAAAATCCTCATTTCAAACCGGGACGGCGAACGCTTCCGGGTAACCCGTAACATGGACGACGAAAATACGTTCAATGACCGTATTCTTAATGACATCCAGGCCATCGAAGACATCCGGACTTCCGACGACGGGCTGATGCTGTTCGACAATCCGCTTGATGTACTCGAACTGCTCGACATCCTGAAACGTCACAACGAAATCTCGGTTGTGGAATGGCCCGAAGGCGAACGTTTCAAAATATACAAATCCGTTACGTTCGACGACCTTAAGCTGAGGATAAAAAGCAATACCAACTGGTTTGATGTGGAAGGCGAACTGAAGGTTGACGACGGGATGGTCGTGACGATTAAAACCCTGCTCGACATGATGCGTCATGCCCACGGCCGTTTCATTGAGTTGAGCAACGGCGAATTTCTGTCGCTTAGCGACAAGTTGCGGCGCCGGCTGGCGGAACTGGCGGCGTTCTCGTCGGATTCGGAGACGGGGGTCGCCGTCAACCGGTTTGCTTCGGCGGCGATGACGGACGTCTTCGACGAAGTGGAACATTTGCAGACCGACAAGGCCTGGCGCGATTTCCACAAACGCCTGAAAACGGCGCAAAAACTCGACGCCGCGATCCCGGCGCTGTTGCAGGCCGAGCTACGCCCGTACCAGGCGACCGGTTTCCGGTGGATGATCCGCCTTTCGGAATGGGGCGCGGGAGCCTGCCTTGCCGACGATATGGGACTGGGCAAAACCGTACAGGCTATTGCTGTCCTCCTGCATCGCATACAGGCCGGACCGGCTCTGGTGGTATGTCCCGTATCGGTCATGGCGAACTGGATTAGCGAGGTCAACCGCTTTGCGCCATCCCTCAATGTCAAAGTATTGCATAACGCAGACCGCGCTACGACCCTGTCCTCGCTCGAAGCGGGTGATTTGCTGATCACTTCCTACGGGCTTTTACTGTCCGAGAAAGATACGATTGCCACCCAACACTGGGCAACCGTGATACTGGACGAGGCTCACGCCATCAAAAACTACAATACCAAAACATCAAAAGCAGCCATGTCGTTACAGGCCGGTTTCCGCATCATACTCACAGGTACGCCTATACAAAACCACCTGGGCGAGATGTGGAACCTGTTCCAATTCATCAATCCCGGATTGCTGGGCAGTTTATCCCGTTTCACCGACACCTTCATCCGTTCCGACGACGAGAAGGCGCGCAAACGTCTGAAAAAACTGATTACTCCTTTCATCTTACGCCGTACAAAAACGGCCGTGCTCGAAGAACTGCCGCCCAAGACGGAAATCACCCGTAAAATCACATTGAGCGACGAAGAAATAGCCTTTTACGAAATGTTACGCCGCCAGGCGATTGAATCGTTGGAAAATGACAACAGTCAGCCGGGCGCCCGGCAGCTTCGGGTACTGGCGGAAATCACACGCTTGCGGCTGGCCTGCTGCAATCCGTCGCTGGTCATTCCCGACGCCCGCATCGAATCCACCAAATTATCTACGTTCCTCGAGATTGCCGCCGAGTTAAAAGAGAACAAACATCGCGCCCTGGTCTTCAGCCAGTTTGTCACGCACCTGACCCTCGTGCGCAAAGCCCTTGATAAAAACGGCTTCACGTACCGCTACTTAGACGGCTCGACGTCGCCGGGCAAACGCGAAAAAGAAGTACACAACTTCCAGAGCGGACAGGGCGACTTCTTCCTCATCAGCCTCAAGGCCGGCGGATTAGGCCTTAACCTGACAGCTGCCGATTACGTCATACACCTCGACCCGTGGTGGAACCCCGCCATCGAAGACCAGGCGTCAGACCGTGCACACCGCATCGGACAGAATCGTCCGGTAACAGTTTACCGCTTAGTAGCCGAACACACGATCGAAGAAAAAATCATCCGCCTGCACCACACGAAACGCGACCTGGCAGATTCCCTGCTCGAAGGCAGCGACCAGTCCGCAAAATTGTCCCTGAAAGAACTGATGGAACTGCTGAAAGAGAGGTAATAATCCGCGCATTACTCAAGCGACCGTTTCTGCCGGAATCCCTGAAAAACTTGTGGCAAACCTCCCGCAGGTTTCCGGACGTGTTGCCACACTGTGGCAAACGCCTTTTGGCTTTCCGAAACGGAAAATATCATTGTGGCAAATGACTTTCGCGCCCGGAAGGGGTTTGCCACAGTGTGGCAAGTTCATTCATCCCTTCTTTCAGATCATAAGAAACGCCCCCGAATGTCAGCTTGGCGGCAGATGAAGAATTGACGGATAATATATTATCATGTAACGTCGCACATACTGAAATACCCTCTTCGTTCAAGGTTTCTATTTTGATATTTTCATGCCGTATCATACCGCCCTGTCCTATATACATGGATTTCAGTTTTCCTCCGGACAGGGAAATGATGCCGAACCTGCCTGTGAAACCGGAACGGTCGCCGGTAAATTCCCCGTTATCGTCGATCGACTGAAAAATGATTTCCCGGCAGTCGCCTCTTTCGACCTCAACGGTAATCCGGGCGCCGTTGCCTGAAATCTTGCGCGATATGCCGGTTATCGTGCCGCCACTGTCACCCCAATACGGCTCGAATATTGCAATAAACGGGTCATTCCATGCGTTCGCTCCGCCTTCCGTACGAATGGTCAGAACGGGTGTCGGCAAACGGTTATACGGTGGAGAGGCTGTTTTTGTGACGGGCGCCCGGGCTGTATAGAAATATTTATTCCCGGAAGCCGGTATCCATACATCCATCGACTGTGCTCCGTCCGGGTCGCCGGATGAATAGAAATGAGCCTTCAATGACTGTTGGTATAAACCTGTCGTTTGCGCTTCCTTGAGGAAACGCAATCCGGGAATGTCGTCGCCGGTAACGGGATAAACGGTTTCGGACGTTGCTACAGGATCGCCCTTTTCGTTGAATAACGCAACGTAATCACCCGTATTATGATACAGGTAATCGTTTGAAACATTATTATCGGAGCGGAAAATGTCAAGGTAATAGCCTGTAGTATCGGAAGTGCGTATCAAAGCCATTGTACGCTGCTGGTTCGTTTTCGTGGAGGCTTCAACATATTTTGTATCGGTAAACGAAAAGTTTTCCGAAACCGCTTTGGCTTTGGGCGCGGGTTCGATTGCAACCAGGCGGATTTTACCGATTCTTTTCGTTCCCCCGCCTCCCGTCGAACGTGGAACTGATGATGAAGCTCCGGCTGCTACAACGGTATTGTGCGCTGCCCAGACGGCATAGTAATTGACGTGCATCGGATGTTCGTAATTAGGCCCGTTGCCCGGATCAGCTCCGGTAACACGGCCTTTGCCGTAAAGTTCCATTGACATGCCGTTGGCATGATTATGATTGTAGGATGCGCCGTGAACGACGTACATCATCCCGTTCCCGGCGTCCATGCCGTTACGTTGATAATACGCTTCGGCAAAATCAAGCGTTTCGCTGCGGTTCCACAGGAATGGCTTTGCATGGTCCGCCTTAATTTCAGGCAAATAATGCAACAATGCCATCATGCCGTTTTTCGAACGGTCATAACCGTTCCGGAGCATTAACTGCATCACGCTCATCATTTCTTCATATATGGGCATGCGGTATTTTTCGGCCATCAACAGACCCGTCTCCAGACATTCGGCGCTTTGCCGCGGCCTGCCCGTATCGCCGAAAGCGGCGGCCGTCAGGTTCGGAAAAGAGTAATGAATCATGGCAAAGGAGGCTTTGAAAAGTTGAGGGAAACGGCGGAACACGTCAAAACCGTTGTTTTCGAGCAATAAAGCCGATTCCAGCAATTTCGACACCGGATAATTGTGGTATCCGCCGGGTTCCCGCCAGTGGCCGTCGGCGGTTAACCATTTATTTACGGTCGTCGGGAGGGCGATTTGACCTATACCGTTAATTACGGTATCTTTCGACAGGAAATACTGCAGGTAATAATCGCTCTTTTGCCGGCTGTCAAGCGCCAACGCAGCGGCTACCAGCGTCGAACTTTCGGCGGCATACCAGTTGTTTTCGGTATAGCCGCGGTATGCCAGGGTACGGGCGATTTTTTCAAAAACCGCTTCGTAGAAAGAAAGGTCATAGGCTTTCGTTTTCATGTACGGTTGCAGGAAATCGTATGCGAAAATCATGTTTTTTGACGCTTCGTCTCCCAACGTCTGGATATTGATGAAGCCCGTACGCCCGGGACCTTCAACCGGTTGCTGATAATAAGCGCCTTTAACCCACTGGTCGAGCAAATCGGCGGCAAACCGCGCATATCGTTCATCGCCCGTAAGCCAGTATATCACGCTTGCCTTGAATGTCATTTCGTTGAACCGGCTGTTTATGCTTCCTACCATTGATTTGGGGTCAACGCGCTCATATTCCTTTGTATTCCCATTCTGCAGAATCATCGTCATCGACGTGTCATAAGGGACAAGCTCCCCTATTTCGGGCATCCTGTACGATCCTGCCTGGGGAGTAACCGGTCCGCGTTTATGAGGTGACACGCGAATGGTAGGAACGGGAGCATCGCCCCCGTATCCAACCAACTCGTTGCCCTGTTCGTCGGAAATAAAGCGGGTATAACGCCGTCCTTCGGCGCGGTTCATCAGGTAACGGCTCAATATCCATTCGGGATCGTTCTGATGTATCGTTACGAAAGTGTCTATCTCGTTTTTTACGCCATTGAAGATGTCTTTCGCCCATTGATGTTCCTCCATTTTCCGGATGATTTCCCCTTTACGCTCGTTGTTAATCGCGATATGAGGATGTTCCTGCGCGGCGGCATTTACAAGAATAAGGGAACACAGCAGTATTACCGTCCGGTTATATTTCATGGGATTGTCACAATAAGGCGCTACATCCTGTATCTCTTGACGCTAATCGTTGCAGTATTGGCGGCAGCGGCGTTTATATAGACAAAAGCCCGGTACTGTCCATCGGCTGTTTCAATCCACATCCCGCCTTCGGCAACAAGTTTCAGCGCATTTGAATAGCATGTTTTGAAACTTATTTCCCGGAGGTCGAGGTCGTCGATATGAAGGCTGCTGTTCAGGTCGGACAACTGGCGGTCGCGCAAACCGTAAACCTTAATGATTTTTGTATTGCTTGCGAAGCCGGAGGGAAACGTTATCCCGGGATGAAGTTCCCCGGGCGCGTCGGCGGCAAAGAAGCAGTGC
>JAISYY010000008.1 GCA_031269635.1 Tannerella sp.
AGGGAAGTCATCCTCGCGGCAATCCGCCGCTGTACGGTCGCCTCCTCCTCATAACTATCCGCCGCTTTAGTAAAACAGCGCGTAATCAACTTTTTATTCATAGATCAGCCATAAAATAACTCACGCCACAGCGCCGGCGGGTAATGCTCACATTCCACCGGAATGATATTCCCGCCTTCCCACGCCTTTTGCTGACCGCCCGGAAGGAAGATTTTATCATGCAATCCGATATATATTTTATCCCATGCGAAAGAAGGCGAATAAGGTTCGGCAGACCGTTTGTCGATCTGTTCCAGTTCTTCCCGCAAATCCTCCACCGTCCGCCGGGGCGCATGTGCCGTAAAAGATTCAAGAGCTTCCCTCGAACCGCACATCCTCCGCCGGAACTTATGCAGCGTTTTTTCGTCCAGCCTCTCCAGCGTCCCGCGGAAAACGGCCGTTGCAATACCCCGTTCGTCATCCACCGGCCAGGGCGTCCCGTTGACGGCAACGCTTTCCGTAACAGGCCAATGCCTTCCCTCCAAAACCCGCGACGCCGCCCATACACCCATCGACCAGGCCACAACCCGGATATTCCTGTAAGGCGCCGGCAACGAGCCGTCGAACGCAAGCGAACGGTAATCATAACAGATTATGCAATCCCGGTCAGGCGGCAGATATTCTATAAACGGACGCTCGTCCATCCCCCAGCCGGCAAAAAAGAGGAGCAGGCGCGAACGCGCTTCCTCTCCGCCGGTCTTCGCATTTATTTTCCTGACAATCATAGCGCGTATCCAATCATCATAACAGGGAAACAAGATGTTCAACCTCTTCCGCCCGTACGGACGCCGTCAACGAAATACGGATACGTGACGTTCCTTCGGGAACCGTGGGAGGACGCACGGGCAACAGATAAAACCCCTCCCGCTGCAGCTCCTCCGCCTTCAGTACCGCCTCCCGGCTGCCGCCCGTCATCACCGGAACGATATGGCTGCCGGAAGGACACGCATATCCTTTGGCTATAAGGCCTTCCCGGAGGCGGAGACTCATCTTCTTCAGAACGTCCCGCCTGTTATCAAAACCCTCCAGTCGTTCCAGCACGAAATGCGTCCACATCAGGTTGACCGGCGGAAGCGCAGTCGTGAAAATAAGCGTCCGCATCTTATTCACCAGAAAATTCCGCATCACCCGGCGGCAGAGGACATACCCCCCGACGGAAGCCAGCGCTTTACCAAACGTCCCGGCCAGAAAGTCAATATCGGCGATACAGCCCTGTTCCTCTGCGTATCCAAGTCCCTTCCCGCCCCTCACGCCAACAGCATGTGCCTCGTCCACATACAGCATCACGTTGGGATACGACTTTTTCAGCGCGACCAGCCTGCGGAGGTCGGCTTCATCGCCGTCCATACTGAAAATACTTTCCGTTACAATAATAATCCGCTCGTAATCCGCATGATTATGATGCAACAGCGATTCCAGATGTTCATAATTATTATGCCGGTAACGGATAAATTTCGCCGGTGACAGGCGTATCCCGTCAATCAGGCTGGCATGAACCAGCCTGTCCGCCAATATCAACGTTTTGGCGTTACCGACTGCCGGCAAAATACCTGTATTCATGTGGTAACCGCTGTTGAAAACCAGGCAGCTTTCCGCCTCGTACAGACGGCAAAGCAGTTCTTCCAGCGCCCCGTTCGCTTCAAAATTGCCGGTAAGCAGGCGGGACGATGACGACGACGGAAGAAAACGTTCGGGGGTAAGACTTTCCAGGAATGTTTTCCTCAAGGAAAGCTCGGAAGCAAGCCCCAGGTAATCGTTGGACGAAAGGTTGAGCATCCGCCTGCCTTGCCGGATGACATCCCTTCCCCGATGAACGACTTCCGGTAGCGTGCGCAAATTGCTCCTCGCTTCCAACTGCGCCAGTTCTTCTTTGTATGATTGCAATAAATCCCGTTTCATATTGTTATAGCCTGTTTATTCCACATCGCTAAATTCTTAATTCTTAATTTTCAAACGATTTTTAATTCTTAATCTCGCTTACGACTTTAATCAGCGCGTTCGTCAGTTTCGTCAACTGTTCCGGTTCGATGATATAAGGCGGCATGATATACACTAACCGTCCGAACGGCCGCACCCAGACCCCTTCCTGAACAAACCGGCGCTGCATAAAAGCGACGTCCGCCGTACGATTCATTTCAATGACCCCAATAGCGCCCAGCACGCGCACGCTTTCCACCTGCGGAAGGCCGATGGCCGGCGCCAGTTCATGCCGGAGTTGCGTCTCTATGTTTTTCACCTTTTGTTCCCAGTCATAATCCTTCGAAAGCAGCAACTCGGTCGAGGCGCAGGCTACAGCGCAAGCCAGCGGATTCCCCATGTACGTCGGGCCATGCATAAACACGCCCGGTTCGCCATCCGATATAGCGCAGGCGACTTCGTCGTTCGTCAGTACGGCAGACAAAGTCATATAACCACCCGTCAAAGCCTTGCCGATACACATAATATCCGGCTCCACCCCGGCATGTTCGCAGGCAAACAGTTTGCCCGTGCGTCCGAATCCCGTCGCTATCTCATCAAATATCAACAATAGATGATGCGCCTTGCACAAGGCCGCCACCTGTCGCAGGTATTCGGGATGATAAAAACGCATCCCCCCCGCTCCCTGTACGACCGGCTCCAGAATCACGGCGGCCAGCTCCTCTTTATGAGATTCGACCGTCTCCTTCATTGGCAAAATATCGTCTTCATTCCATTCGTCGTAAAAGCCTGTGGAAGGAGCCGGGACAAAAAAACGTACCGGCAGGGAATCTCCGAAGATACGGTGCATGCCCGTTACAGGGTCGCAAACCGACATCGCATTCCACGTATCGCCATGATAACCGGAACGGATCGTCACAAAATTCGACTTCTCCTTTTTCCCCTTGGCAAACCAATATTGTACAGCCATTTTCAACGCCACCTCAACAGCCACCGAACCGGAATCGGCATAGAATATTTTCTGCAAGGAAGGGGGCGCAATCTTCAACAGCAATTTCCCTAAACGGATAGCCGGGTCGTGCGTCAGTCCTCCGAACATGACATGCGACATCCGGTCAATCTGCACCTTGGCGGCATCGTTAAGCGCCGGATGGTTATAACCGTGCACGGCACACCACCACGACGACATCCCGTCGACCAGCAAAGCGCCGTCTTCCAGTTCTATCATGCAACCTTTCGCCCGTTTTACCTTATAAACCGGCAACGGACGGGTAACCGATGAATAAGGGTGCCATAAATGTTCCTTATCGAAGGTGTCGGCCGGATAATATTTTTCGATCAACACTTTATCTTCCGCTATTTTAGAGCCTATCGTGGTCAGCAGATCTCCGACCGTCGACGAATTGATGCCGATATATAAAGCCTTTTCGACAGCTGCCTTCGAGAGTTGCGACCGTCCGCCGGCAAAGCGGAGATGAGCGACCGGATTAATCAGCCGGAAAAGAGCGATCGCCGTCAGAATTTCTTCTTCGGTCAGGGGCGCCGTATGTTCCAGGGGAGTGCCCGGTATCGGCTGCAAGATGTTAATCGGGATAGACTGTATATCTAATCTTTTCAGTGCAAAGGCAAATTCGATACGCTGTTCCAGGCTTTCACCCATACCGATAATGCCGCCGCTGCAAACCTGCAGGCCCACCTTGCGAGCGGCCTTTATCGTTTCAAACTTTTCCCGCATCGTATGTGTGGAACACAATTCGGGAAAATAGGAAGGCGCCGTTTCCAGGTTACAGTGGTAACGGTTCACGCCGGATTCCTTTACCCGGCAAAGTTCTTCTTCATTCAGCAAGCCCAGGGAGGCACACAGTTGAATGGATGAATGTCCTTTTATATACCGTATATTTTCGCACAGTTTTTCCAGGTTCCGTTGATTGGGCTTCCGCCCGCTTGTTACCAACCCGAAACGGTGAACGCCCTGCTGTTCGTTATATTGCGCCTGACGGAAACACCGCTCTCTCTCCACCACATCATACACGTCGGCCGACGTTTTATAATGAGCCGACTGTGCGCACCATTTACAGTTTTCCGGACAACGCCCCGACTTCGCATTGATAATGGAACACATATCAAATTTCACCGAAGCCATCCGTTCCGTTACCTCATGCGATGCTTCATACAACTCCTCCTTATCCGCGTTCAACGCTATCGCCAACGCTTCTTCCGGTGATATTTCACCTCCTGCCAATATCCGTTTCTTAATCTCGTTTACCATACATATTATATAATGTTATTTTGATGTCATAAAAAAAGCCGGATAGACACATCGCTGCGTCTAACCGGCTATCCTGTTTACCGATTTTACGTAATACCAAACCGTCACAAACTGCGGTCGCAGTCTGCGGAAGCGCCTGTACGGACAGGAACTGCCGGGAAATATCCGGCAAATCCGGCTCCTCCCGGTCTTCCACACTGATGCCGGATGCCTCGGCCGATTCCCAAAAACATACGGCCATCACCGATTTCCGCTTTTTCAAAGAAGCCTCGACAATATTCTTTTTAAGCCTCCTGATCGAAACACAGCGCCCTATGCTGCAAAACACAGCATACCCTTTCCGCGACCAGCGGTAAAAGTTAATAACATGCTGCTGTTTTTTTGCTGCTTTTTTCATCCGTTTTCCGTTTGCGGCGGCAAAGATAAGACAAATATATCAGAAAGCCCC
>JAISYY010000085.1 GCA_031269635.1 Tannerella sp.
TAAAATTGTCCGCCTATATCGTGCCGGGTAGACGAAAGGATATAATATATATTTCCGTCACTCGCCCCGGATATAGCATTGTAGGTATCATGGGCGTCACTAAACCCTGAATAATAACGTTTGGCAATGAAGCCTTTTTCTATTTTACTTTTCATCTTATATTTACTTTTTTTTGTATCGTGATTTTGAGTTTGCTCATACTGTTTTCTTTGCAGGATTCCATGCTGCGATTTTATGACCGTGGAAGGCGTAAAATACTATATAAATCGAGAAAAAGCATCGCATAAAAACATCTCTTAAAACAAAGAGAGCGCGGGAGCATTATTTTTTTGATGACGCAAAATGCAACGCAAATTTAAGTATTATCTTTGTTATGCTCCGAAAATGTTCGCATGTTGGGGGATGAACGGAAATAATGTCGGTTTTTGTGCACCATCCGACTCCATTACTTCCATTTTGTCCCCGGAATGCAAAGAAAGGAAACGCATCCGGTGAAGAATGCGCTTCCGATCTGCATATTCCCGGTGCATTACCAGCCAAATACCTGTTTAAGGTTCGGATTCAGCAGCGTTTGCTGCAACGGAATCGCGCGGTAATACCATTTCGGCTCTTCAAAAGGCTTTTTGTTTATTTTGTCGGCCGTGAACATCACGTGTCCCGAATTGCCTCCGGGGCCGTCCAGATAAACGCCCTCTTCCGGGCCTACGTATACAATCTGGTCGATGCCTTCCGGTACAGGGTCACCCTGGCGGAGGAACGCCACATCCGGCACACCGTCGCCGGTCACGTCCAGCGGGCCGAGCGCGGGCACATACATGCCCTTTGGATGCTCCGAAAGCAGTTTGCCGGCCGCCCAGCGGGTTACATCGCGGAAACGCAGGTTTTCACAGGCCAGTTCCACGCGCCGCTCCCGGCGGATTTCGAGGATAACGCCCTTGTTTGACCCGGTCACCTTGTCGTACTGTCCGGCCAGGACGGCATCCGGTGCGGCATTGGCCGCCGCGAGGTTCAGGTGCGCTCCCGTCATGCCCACCCGGTCGCGCAGCCGGTTGACCGTGTTGTCCACATCCGCCTGCGTAAGCGTACCCAGTTCCGCCTTCGCTTCGGCATAATTGAGCAGCGCTTCGGCATAGCGGTAGATGGGGAGGGCATTATAGCACCTGTCCCATCCCCCTCTCAGGGACAAGTCAATGGGATAGGCCTTCAGCTGTCCGTAGCCGCCACGCGAAGGGAAATTGAACCATACCGCGCCGGAAAACGGCTGTACCCATCCCGGCGGTACGAACGTCTCCGAAAGACGCGGATCTCTGTCTTGAAACGCTTCCAGGACGGTCTTTTCGTTATATCCCGGCTGGCTGGTGAAAGGCGTTCCGTCGGCCATCAGGTACGTTTCCATCAGGCTGTTCGTCAACGCCACGGTATTGCTTTCGATGATGACGTAGGAATTATGTCCCACCGTGTAGTTAGCGGAAACGTTATACATCAGGATCACGTCGGGATTGTTGACCAGCGTTCCTCCCGGGCTGGTGAACAGCGCCCCGTAGTCGAGTCCGCTGTTGCCGGTAATATCGAACCGGCCGCTGCTCATCAACTGTTCGCTGGCCCATACCGCTTTTTCCAGAAACTGGTTGGCGGTGTTTTGCAGGCTGAGTTCCGAATGATACTTCCGGAACGTGCCCTCAAACAGGCAGAAGCGGGACATGTGCGCCAGCGCCGCATATTTGTGTATGGCGGTTTTATCGCCCAGATCCGCCTTGATATGGTCAACGGCAAACTGGAGGTCGGCCAGCACGGAATCGACCACCAGCGCCCGTGGATCCGACGCTTTGTAGAGGAGCGCCTCGTCGTCGGTTTCCAGAGGCCTGCCGTACCACGGAACATCCGAAAAGTTTACGATTTCGTTAAAATACCACATCGCCCTGAAGAATCTGGCCACGCCGATCCAGTGATCAATATCTGCCTGTGCGCCTGTCGCCTTCGGCGCATGTGCCAGCAGGAAATTAATCGCACGCAACTGACCCCAACTGCCCCATCCCCAGGAGTTCTCCGCCGAGGCATCTCCGGTCAATACCTGATCCAGCCAGGTATTGGTACTGTAATAAGCGTAATTGTCGGATTCCGTATCTGTATACAGACTTAACCTCATACTACCCGTATAAAGCCCGTTGACATACAGCTGCAGGTCGTTTGCATTACTAAAAAAGCCTTCGTCCGTAAGTTTTGTCTGGGGGGTCCGCTGCAGAAAATCATCCGAACAGGAAATGCACCCGATCCAGGCAAGAAATAAACAACTGATGATATATCTTTTCTTTTTCATAATCATTATCTTTTATACTAATTAAAAACTCACATTAATGCCCAGCGAATAATTCTTTGTAAAGGGATATCCCGAATTCTTGCGCTGGTTTAACTCCCGCTCACCGCGTCCGCTCAAAATTTCCGGGTCAATGAAATCGACGTACATGTGGCTGAGCGTCCACAGGTTTTCGCAACTGAGATAGAACCGCAGATTCGAGATTTTCCACTGCTGTGTCAGGCTGGCCGGAAGCGTATAGCCGAGGGTCAGGTTTTTCAGCCTCAGGTAGGAAGCATCCTGCAAATACTTGGTTTGTGCCTGGGTGGCCTCCCCCGAGGCCGCAACGCCATATTTCGGCCGCGGGAAATAGGCATCCTGATTGTCCTCCCGCCAGTAATCCATCATATGGGCTAAAACGGCGGTCGGCGTATCGCCTATAGCGGCGGCCGCTCCCCAGAAAACGAGATGTCCGCCGCCGGGATACCAGTCTTTTTTCCCGATACCGTAGAAAAAGGCGCGCAGGTCGAATCCTTTCCAGGCAGTGTTCAATTCAAACGAATAGGGGAGGTGCGCTTCTCCGTTCCCGATGACTTTCAGGTCTCCGTGATTCTCTAACGTGTATTCGCCGGAGCTGATTTCGCCGTCGTTGTTCAAATCCAGGTATCTGAGGTCGCCGGCCTTTTTCGAAGTGTTGCGGCCCATCAACTTGCTCTGGTTGGCGGCCTGCGCTTCCGCGTCCGTAGCGAAGAATCCGTCGTTGACGAATCCCCAGATCAGGCCGAGTTCCTGTCCCTCGTAATAATCTCCCAGGGTCCCGGTCGGATTGCTGTATTTGGTAATATGGGTCTTGCTGTCAGCGATCATAAACCGCAGCGACAGCGACAGCGGGGAGTTGCCGACCTGATATTCGTCTCTCCAGCCCACATTCAGTTCCCATCCTTTGTTTTCCAGGTCGGCGGCATTTTCCCTCGGCACCGCCGCACCGAATACAGCGGGCAGCGTCTGGGTTTGGGTCAACATGCCGACGGTTTGCTGGTTATACCAGTCGAACGACAAGTCCAGCCGGTTCCTGAGCAGAGACAGATCGAGACCGAAATTGAGTTTCCTCACCTGTTCCCAGGTCTGGTTCTGCGAAACGGGACTGGGCATATACACGCCCTGCGGCTTACTGCCGTTGATGAGATAGGTCACTTCCCCCTGCGACATGGAAGGGATGTAGGGATAATAATTCGTTTCTCCCTGTACCAGCAGTCCGGTAACGTTTTCATACCCGCCGAGGAACATGGTCTGGTTGCCCAGGGCGCCGTAGGAAGCCCGCAGTTTGAGCAGGTCGACCTGTAAGGATTCGCCGGCTTTTTCGAAAAACTTTTCCTTCGACAGTATCCATGCGGCCGAGCCGGATGGGAAAAATCCCCAGCGCTTGTCCGGCGGATAGCTGGACGTACCGTCGCGACGGCCGTTCGCCTCCAGGATATACTTGTTGTCGAAGATATAGTTCAGCCGGAAGAAATAACCTTGCAGGGCGAAGTCATAAATGCTTTGTCCCTTGGTGATGTTTCCGCTCGCCAGTTGGATGGTAGGCAGGGCTGTGGTTGTCAACCCCTCGCTATTGACCCAAAAGGTGTTGGAGATCAAATATTCCTGGTTGAATCCCGCCAGCGCCTGCACAAAATGCTTGCCACCAAAGGTCTTGTGGAAATCGGTGTACACGTTGTAAACGGTCTGGCGCGTCTGGTTGTAATCGTTCTGCGCCCAGGTATTACCCGGGTAAGTCAGGCCGTTATTGTTTGCCATTTCCCCATAAAACACCCGTTCCAAAGCCAGGTCCGGCCCGCGTTTGATATAGAGCGGCACATTGTAGGAATCGATGGCGGTATTGGCCCACCGGTACGTGGCATCCGCCTTGACCTGCCAGGTATCTTTGATCAGATCGAAGGTGGTATTGACCGAGATGCGCGTTTCATTGAGGCTGTTTTTCTTTCTGCCGCCATCTTCCAGGGCAGCCACATACTGGCCTCTTGGGGTATAGGTTCCATCGGGATTGTACGCCGGTTGCATGGTAGAACTGTGAAAAAACCGGTAAAAATAGTCATCCGTAAAAGCCACAGGCCTCTCGTATATGCTGTTGACAAAAGACAGATTGGTGCCCAGTTCCCACCACGAGTTCAGTTTATAAGTGGCATTGGTTCTCAAATTGTAACGGTCGAAGATGTCCGTCTTGCTTATGTCGGCCACTCCGTCCTGACGGTAATAACCGCCGCTCACGTAATACGCCAGTTTGCCGTCGTCGCGGGAGAGGTTTAGATTGGCGTTGTAGGAGGGCGCAAACTCGCGCACCATCTCATTGTACCATTCGTATTCGCTGTAAGAATACCACCTGCTCGAATTCGTAGGATCTATAATGAATCTGGGCAGGGAAGGATCCTGGGCGATTTTCTCCGCATAAGGCACATAGGCGTCCAGCCAGTGGTCATCCGGATAGTCGGCCGCGTTACCATACTTCAATACCTCCAGCGGGCTTAGCTCGTACTCCAGTCTTTTGGACTGGCGCATTACATAGCTGGCGTCAAAATTGACCTGTAAGTCCTTGCTTTGGGCCTTTTTGGTGGTGATGAGCACCACGCCGTAGGCCGCCCGCGAGCCGTAAATGGCCGAGGCCGACGCATCCTTCAACACGGAGACGCTCTCGATGTCCGACGGGTTGAGCCGGGCTACCTCGGCGGCCGTCATCGGGACGTTGTCCACCAGGATGAAAGCGCTTCCTCCGTTGATGGAGGTATATCCGCGGATATTGATGTCCGGCGCTGCCGTGGCGCGTCCACTGTAGTTGGTGATATTCATGTTGGCCGCCGCGCCCTGCAGGGCCGAGTTGATGTTGTTCACCGGCCGGTTGACAAGCTCTTTACCGGCCACCGATTGCACGGCGCCCGACAAATTGACCTTTTTCTGCACGCCGTAACCTATGACGACCACCTCTTCCAATTCGTCGATACTTTCCTGCAGCACGATGTTAATCGTCCGCTGGTTACCGACCGTCACTTCCTGGGAAGTGAACCCCACATACGAAAATACCAGCACCGTATTTTCGTTCGGAACCGTAATCTGATACCTTCCGTTAGGGTCGGAAACAACCCCTGTCGTAGTACCTTTAATAAGTACATTGACGCCGACCAGCGGTTCGCCACTATGGTCTTTGACAACGCCCGTGATACGTTCCTCTCCGACACGATTCAGGGACATGCCCTGATCGTCTTCTTCTGTATGACCGGCCAATGCCTGCAAGGATATGCTCATTAGCAAGGCCATACAACCCATTTTAATACATCGAATGTTTCTACTTTTCTTCATAATTCATTGTTGTTTTTGTTAAACAAGGAAACTTCATTAACTTAATATTCTTGTCACAAAAGTAGTCTGGTTTCTTTGATTCGATATGGAAAAATTGCGAAATATTATCTTCAAAAAGCGTCAAGTTTTGGGGAGACGGTTAAAATGCGGGGATGGACACATAAAAAAACATAATTCTGCCCCTGTCGCTAAAAAAGGCGCTATATTTAGCCCCTCAAGCGTATATTGAAACGAATACAAACAAAGCCGCATAATGAAAAAAATTCTTCTTTTAACTGATCTGTCGAGTGGATACAGCCGCAAGATGATCAAGGGCGTGGTTCGCTATGCGAGGGAATGCGGGCCGTGGATTTTCTATCGCATGCCGATTTCCTACCGGGAACTGTACGGCGATGAAGGCGTTGTGGAATGGGCCAGGCACTGGAAAGCCGATGCCATCATTGCCCAGTTGTCGGATATCAACGTGGAGGTCATCAACCGGCTGAAGATACCGACCGTCATTCAAAACTACCGCGACCGCGATGAAAGGGTATGCAACCTGACAGGCGACTATTACGGCACGGGCGTGATGGCGGCGGAGTTTTTTCTGCAACGGGGATTTCGCCATTTTGCCTATTACGGCTTCTCCGAAACGGTCTGGATGCGCGAACGGGGCGACGGATTCAAACATACCGTCTGCAAGGCAGGCTGCGACATCCATTTTTTAAGCGAACCGGAAGAACAGAACAGGGACTGGACGTTTGACATCGACCACGTGAGCAGCTGGCTGTGTTCCCTGCCCAAACCCGTGGCGCTGTTTGCCTGCGACGACTCATACGCCCTGCAAATCACGGAAGTGTGCAAGATATTCGATCTCCGGGTGCCGAACGACGTGTCCGTACTGGGAGTGGATAACGACGAACTGCTGTGCAGCATCTCCGACCCTCCGCTTTCGTCGATCGAACTGGACATACTGAACGGCGGATACGAACTGGGGAAACTGCTGCACAACCTGATCGAGAAAAAGGAACAGTCCGTCACCCATGTAGTGATCCGTCCGTTGCGGATCATCGCCCGCGCATCGACCGAACGCTTTGTCTCCTCCGATCCGGGCATCGAAAACGTCCTGAAGTATATCAAACAGAACTATATTCAGCCTTTACAGGTGGAGCAGATTGTGGCCGTCAGTCCGTTCTCGCGCAGGGTACTGGAAAAGAAGTTCCGGAAAGAAACGGGAATGTCCGTCTATCAGTACATCCAGCAGTTGCGGGTCGAGCGATTCGCCGAACTGCTGGCGACGCCCCTGCCGCTGATCGACGCCGCTTTTCAGGCAGGCTTCGACGACTACAAAAATGTCTCGCGCATCTTTACCCGCATCAAAGGCATCACGCCCATACACTATCGCAAAAAAATCCAGACCGCCAACAGCAACAGCCTGGATTGACGCCGGCAGAAATTCAATGATGCTATACCCAATTTTTCAGGCCGGAGAAGGGCTGTAAGGCAGTTTAAAAAGCCAACTTTGCCGTCAGCAGACACAGGAACGTTTCTGCCTGTGGAGGGAGGCGGATCCGGATGTTGCGGTTCGCTCACACCCTGACCGCAGGACGGATGAAAACGCCCGCTCAATTTTCCATTGTCCCGGTTATGAATTGACCGATCGATAAGAGTTGTTTTTTTCGGGGGTATGGATGCCGCTATCGCCCAGCTCTTCACCTTCTCCATATCGGCGATGGCCGGCAGCCAGGGCGCCGCCGAACCGGCCATAAACCCCGCCACGATATAACCCGGCGCCACCGGCTGTTTGAGACGCTTGAACAGGATGGCAGCTATTCCGGCCGTAATCGGGATCAGCGCCAGATCGCCGATGAAATCAGGTAAATGCTTCATAAAACATGCACGTTTTTTCCTCCGGCAAAGAGAGTGAAATTTTGCCTTTATCCAGCAGATAACCATTAGCAAGGGGGCGTCCCGAAGTTTCCGGAACATCTTCCGAGGTCTGCGGAACATCTTCCGGAGTTTTCGGAACATGTTCCGCAGTTTCCGGATACTGTTCCGGGGTTCCTGATACTGTCCCGAAAATGCCGGAAAACCTTCCGGAAATTCCGGAACATGTTCCGAAGACGCCGGAAGATGTTCCGGAAACCCCGGAAGGTGTTCCAAAGACCCCGCAAGATGTTCCGAAAATTCCGGATTATGTTCCTGCATTTCCGGATTCTGTTCCGGCGTTTCCGGGAACATCCCCGGAAACCCGGAAATTTCAATGTGCGGGACATAAACGGAATGAAGCATTGAGCATGGAAAATGGAGAATGAATCGGCGTGAAAGTACTAAAACTGCGGCGTATCGAAGCGCTCTCTCCCCTCCCTTGTGGAGAGGGGCCGGGGGAGAGGTTCTTAATTTATCAAAAAAATAACGCCCATCTGCTTCTACATGGAAAATATGTTTTACTTTTGGGGCGTAATACATATACAATATGTCATCAGATTATAGAAAATATAGATCCGAACCCTTCCCGGTTCGGCAGGAATCATCCCGCGTTAACAGCATTTATGTTAATGGGGGGGGGGGCAAATTAACATCTGAGTTAATTTGTCCTATCTATTCGCATGTCCGTCCGTCGCAGCCAACGCTACGCGCGACGGACTTTTTTGTTTGTCAACTATTCACGATTAATAAATAGATATACTATGAAGTTAAAGAAATTACTTTTTGTTTTGTGTACGTGCCTGCTCGGCCTCACGGCCGCAGCGC
>JAISYY010000111.1 GCA_031269635.1 Tannerella sp.
ATGCGGAGGTACGAGAAACAAACCTTATTGCGATGGCACACATGCGAAAAACAATTTTAAAGGATAAAATTATGGATATTATCAGGAAAGATAACGGCAAAAGAGGCGTGTTCATGGCACTGGAAGATGACTCGCAAATGGGTGAAATGACTTATGCATGGTTAAATGATAACCTGATTATCATTGACCACACGGGAGTACACCCCACGTATGAAGGACAAGGCGTAGGGAAACGCTTGTTTCTGGAAGCAATAGCATTTGCACGCCAAAGTAATATACGAATTATACCATCCTGTTCGTTCGTCAAAGTAATGTTTAAAAGAATGCCTGAAACCCACGATGTCCTGCCTGACAAACAAGGCGATTAACAACGGTTACTGTCAGCGCTTTACGCAGTTAAGCGGCAAATTGTTAAAACTGCGTGCAGGAACAGCTATGCGCATCACCTTCCAGCATGTCGATAGACGCCGGGAGACGACAATCAACGGGCGGCATGTGCGTTTTGGTCAACAGGACATCCGAATCAATACCTGCCAGGCGGCCTATGACTTTTATGTGCACGTTATGTTTCCGGTCTGATATTTTTCCGGGAAAAGAAGCCATTCCTGTGCATGGGAGAGTTGTTCCCAACTCCAATAACCCCTCAGGTGTTCTTTGTATTGGCGCTCAAATTCATCCTCTTTGACATGAAAAAAACGCTCAAGAGAGCGGGCCGTAATCGGGTATTTTTGCAAGTGAGCCATTTCTTTGCATACATTCATGTAATCTATTGCACCGGCACATCGTTGATCGAGGTCGAAAATGCTGCATTGCGACATGCCGGCTTCCTCCAGGGTTACGTTTGTGCGGATGCTTGTTTTAAAATATGATAGACAAACACACGGCAAAGTTGCATGAAGATTTATGAGCAACGGATTTTTTGGCCTATCTTCATAATCATATTTTGGGTTATATTATTCAGTTCGCATAGTTTTTCAACGCTTACGCCATATTTTTTAGACAGTAGAAATAAAGTGTCTCCCGACTGAATTGTATGATATACGGCATCTTTGGATGATTCGCCGGTTGGGGGGATGGGGACTTCTATTTTTTTGTTTGTGGCAGGGGTGGCGTTTTGTTTTACCGACTGGGTTTGCGTGGCCGGTGGGGTCGTATTGTTGATTGCGTTTGATGAGGCTTCTACCGTCACCTGTTTAGTCCGGAACCGGATAGCTTGTCCGACAGACAGGGTTGACGTCTGCGAGATGCCGTTGAGACGGCATAATTCTGAGACGGTTGTTCCGTATTTGCGGGCTATGTGACTTAACGTTTCGCCGCTTTTAATCCTGTGTACGGCTAATGCATCCGCCGACGTGGCGTAGATATTACTTTTTTTGCCGTTTATCTTTATGTTATGAAATACATATTCGTCTTTATAGGGAGTTTTGTTTTCAAAATCAATGATTTCTGCCGGATTAATATCTTTGCCGAGAAAACGCGTTTCAAAATGAAGATGCGCTCCGGTTGAGCGTCCTGTACTTCCTCCCAGCGCGATGGCTTCGCCTGCGCGTACGATTTGATTCTCGCGCACTAAAAATTTGGATAAATGGCCGTAAACGGTTTCGAGGCCGTTTGGATGACGCAATACGAGGTAATAGCCGTAGCCTCTCCGTTCATAACTTTTAATTCTTACTTTTCCGTTGAATGCGGCGCGTATTGTATCCCCGACCTGCAAGCCCAGATCAATACCACGATGCATACGGCGGCGGCGCGGCCCGTATTTTGAAGTGATTTTTATCTTCTCACTTTCAACAGGCATTATGAAAGACGTACAATTGATACTGTACGAATCGGGAAAGTCCATCTTTATATTTGTAAACGGATTTACATGTACCGTGTCCCAGTTCGAATTGTACAATTCATCGGCGGGGAACATCTGGTCTTCTGCGGCAATGAGTCCGTTAAATTCTTCCAGTTTGGCAATAGCCAATTCGTCGGACATGATTTTTGCCGACGATACACGGTTTGCCATCAGTTCCGAAGCCTGCCGGTTAAGGCGTTCATTCGTGGACGTTTCGCCCGCGGACTTTTCCTGTCCTGCTGCGTTTATATGTATTCCTATAATAAAACCACAACAAATAAAAAGTATATTTTGTATTTTCATACGCACATCTTTCTTAATATTCAACATCAAAATGACACGAAACAATCTGTTTCATGAACTTACAATTAAATTCTTTAAAATCAATACATTCGTTATTCTTCATTCTATAACGGACAAGGTGGAAATCCTGTTCGGATCATTGCTTCCTGTCCGAAATCCGACCCCAAAGGTTATAAATTCAAGTGAATAATCCAAGAAAATATCATGAAAATATGTTGATAATGTTTCAGATGTACTTAAAACCGACATCTATTCTGCTGAAATACAGTGACTTGATGATTTTATGTTTTACAACATAAAAACGCACAAAAGTTTAATGTATGCCTTTTTGCAAAAACATCATCCGTTTTTATTTACTTTTGTGCCGTTATAGTCAAAGAATAGTGTTAAATGATAAGTTACTGTACATATATAAAAATACCGGAATCGCCTTTCAAGATTACTTATAAGGACAGCATCCTGTTTATCGGTTCCTGTTTCGCCGGCAATATAGGCGATAAGATGTCGGAGTACAGGTTTAACGTTGAGGTTAATCCCTTTGGCGTTTTGTATAATCCGCTGTCCGTATCTTCCGCGTGCAGGTCTATGCTGCATCCGGAGCCGTTTGTTGCGGATGATTTGTTTTTTTATAAGGGCGCGTATCACAGTTTTGCGCATCACGGACGGTTTTCGGACGTTTCGGCCGGTGCGTGTATCGCGGGGATTAATGAATCATTAAACCGTGCGGCAGCGTATTTGCGAACGGCTTCTTATCTGGCGGTCACATTTGGAACGGCTTATGTTTACCGTCTTGGACGCAGTGGGGCCATCGTTGCCAACTGTCACAAGTTGCCCGAATCGGAATTTGTCCGCGAACGTCTTACCGTAAGCGATATTACGGACGAATGGTCTGCTTTGCTCAAAGAATTATGGCGCGTCAATCCGTCTTTGAAAGTAATATTCACCGTCAGCCCTGTCCGTCACTGGAAAGACGGGGCGCACCTTAACCAGGTGAGCAAATCGACGTTGCTTTTGGCGGAACAGGCGTTGACCGAACAATATCCCGGACAGGTCATCTATTTCCCGGCATTTGAATTAATGATGGATGAACTGCGTGATTACCGGTTTTACGCCGAAGATATGATTCATCCGTCCCCATTGGCGATTCATTATATATGGGAGCGATTTTCGGAGACTTGCATGGACCGGGAAACCCTCTCTTTCCTGAAGGAAGTTGAGGCGATCAACAAGAGCCTGAATCACAGGAAATTAACGTCCGACGATGAGGCACATAAACAATTTTTGAGGCAAACATTGTTTAAAATCCGGCAATTACGGGAGAAAAATCCGTATATTTGTATTTCGAAAGAAGAAAAAGAAATAGAAGAAAGATTAGGAAATTATTAACATGGAATCAAATGAACTATGCTGTTAAAGAAATAGCGGATATTATCGGAGCTGAATATCATTCCCTAAGCGGTGGGACGGTTTCTCATCTTCTGACGGATAGCCGTGCGCTTTCATTTCCTGAAACAAGTTTGTTTTTTGCTGTTAAAACGAAAACGAACGACGGGCATAAATATGTTGATGACCTGTACAAGTCGGGCGTAAGAAGTTTTGTCATTACGGACGAACCTTCCGGATTACTTCAGATGCCGGATGCAAATTTTCTTATTGTGAGGGATGTGACGGACGCCTTGCAGCGACTTGCGGCACATCACCGTAAGCGTTTTTCCATACCTGTTATCGGGATAACGGGGAGCAATGGCAAGACGATTGTCAAGGAACTCCTGTATCAGCTTATGCATACGGATTTTAATATCGTACGTTCTCCGCGCAGTTATAATTCGCAGATCGGCGTGCCGCTTTCCGTTTGGGAAATGAATGAGCAGCACACGCTTGGTATTTTCGAAGCCGGCATTTCGAAGCCGGACGAAATGGACAGGCTGCGTCCGGTGATTCTGCCGACCGTAGGGCTGATTACGAATATAGGCGAGGCGCACCAGGAAAATTTCAAGTCTGCCAAAGAAAAATGTATGGAAAAACTGTCGCTTTTCATCGATAGCGACGTTATCATCTACAATACGGATGACCGGTTGATAGCAGACGCCCTGGACGCCATGTGCCTTTCGTATAAAGCTGTCGGCTGGAGCCGTAAAGACGCCGATTCCGCCCTGTTTATTAATTCTGTTGAGAAGGGCGAGACGACGACAAAATTACGCTGTACGACGATGGGGCTTGTTCACGAGTATATCATTCCTTTTATGGATGATGCCTTTATTGAAGATATCATTCACTGTATGGCCGTGATGTTTTACCTGAATCCGGCGTGTATCATTCATAAAGACGATGTTTTTGCCTCGCTGGAGCCGGTGGCCATGCGTCTTGAAGTAAAGTCCGGGATTAATGGCTGCCAGCTTATTAACGATACGTATAATTCCGATATCAACGCATTGTCCGTTGCACTTGATTTCCAGCAGAGCCGTCGAGCCGGTAAGAAGCTGAAAAATACGGTCATACTGTCCGATATTTTACAGACGGGGATGGCACCCGGGTTATTGTATGGCCGGGTGGCGGAACTTTTCAGCCGGAAGAAGGTTGAGCGGATGATCGGTATCGGTTCCGGCATCCGTCAGTATGCACATTTGTTTAGGAATATGGAATCCGCTTTTTATAATTCCTCGTCCGAATTTATTCATTCCTTTAAGCCGGATATGTTTCGCGATGAGGTCATATTGCTGAAAGGCTCCCGTTCGTTTCATTTTGAAAAGATAACGGCATTGCTTGAGCGGAAGATGCATGAAACCATTCTCGAAGTCAATCTGGATGCGATTATCCATAATTTCAATTACTTCCGTTCGCGTCTTCATCCTAAGACGAAGCTGGTTTGTATGGTGAAAGCCTTTGGTTACGGCGTCGGTTCATTTGAGTTGGCCAAGACCTTGCAGGAGCGCCGTTGCGATTACCTGGCTGTTGCCGTTGCCGACGAAGGCGAAGATTTGCGCAAAGAAGGCATATCCGTTCCCATCATGGTGATGAACCCGGAGATTGGTAGTTTTCACCTGTTGTTTGATTATATGCTTGAGCCGGAAGTGTACAGTTTCCGGATGTTGGATGCGTTGATAAAGGAAGCGATGCGCCGCGGATTCACTTCGTTCCCCATACATATTAAGATAGACACGGGCATGCACCGGCTGGGATTCGAGCCGGAAGACATGCCGGCGATCTGCCGCAGGTTAAAAGCTCAGAACGGCCTGGTTGTACGTTCCGTATTTTCGCATCTTGCGGGAAGCGATGCGCCCGGATTTGATGATTTCACTGAAAAACAGGTGGAGCTATATTCCCGGGCAGCATCAGCGCTTGAAGAAGGATTGGGTTATACCGTACTGAAACATATCCTGAACTCTGCCGGGATAGAAAGATTCCCGGCTTATCAGAAAGATATGGTACGTCTCGGCATCTCCCTGTACGGAGTAAGCGCATCCGGGACGGCCGGGGATTTACAGTGCGTATGTTCGCTCAAGACCGTTATCCTGCAGATACGCCATGTGCCCCGGGGGGATTCGATCGGGTACGGACGCAAGACTGTTGTCGAACGCGATTCCCGGATAGCAGTTATACCGATCGGGTATGCCGACGGACTGGACCGCCATTTGAGCAACGGGAACGGAGAAACGCTCGTTCACGGCAAACGTTGCCCTATCGTGGGAAATATCTGTATGGATGCATGTATGATAGACGTTACGGATGTAGATGCGAACGAAGGCGATACGGTCATCCTGTTCAACGCAGAGCTTACGGTTGATGAGCTTGCCGCTAAAATCGGAACGATACCCTATGAAATCCTGACCTCCATCTCCCCCCGCGTCAAACGCGTATATTACCGGGAATAACGTTTGTCCACGAATTACACGAATTTCCACGAATTTCCATGAAATATTCGTGTTAATTCGTGTAATTCGTGGACAAATCTCTCTCATTTTTTATCGCAAACTTGATTTTACCCGATATCAGGCATGGAATTTTCAACGAAAAATGAAAAGAATGGAAGAATCTCCGTTCTTTTTCTTATTTTTGCCACCGGATTTTAGAATAAAAAACAATGAGTTACAATTTACTAAAAGGAAAAAGAGGTATTATTTTCGGAGCGTTAAATGATTTGTCGATTGCCTGGAAAGTGGCGGAGCGTGCCGTAGAAGAAGGCGCAAACATTACACTGTCGAATACGCCGGTAGCCGTGCGTATGGGAGAAGTGCGGGCGCTGTCGGAAAAACTGGGTGCGGAGATTATCCCGGCCGATGCGACGAATGTGAAAGAACTGGAAGAAGTCTTTTCGCGATCGGTTGACCTGCTCGGAGGGAAAATTGATTTTGTTCTTCATTCGATAGGAATGAGTCCGAACGTGCGCAAAAAGAACACGTATGACAACCTGGATTACGGCCTGCTGTCCAAAACAATCGACATCTCGGCCGTCTCGTTTCATAAGATGATACAGACGGCAAAGAAACAGGATGCTATCGCCGAGTACGGTTCGATCGTTGCACTTTCATACGTGGCCGCCCAGCGTACGTTTTTCGGATATAACGATATGGCGGATGCAAAAAGCCTGCTGGAATCTATTGCACGCAGTTTCGGCTATATTTACGGACGCGAGAAACATGTGCGGATCAACACGATCTCGCAGTCTCCGACGATAACGACGGCAGGGAGTGGCATCAAAGGAATGGATCACCTGATGGATTTCTCCGAAAAAATGAGTCCGCTGGGCAATGCCTCCGCAGACGAATGTGCCGGTTACTGCATCCTGATGTTCTCGGACCTTACACGAAAGGTAACGATGCAAAACCTGTATCATGACGGCGGTTTCTCCAGCATGGGAATGAGCCTTCGCGCCATGAACCAGTATAGCAAAGGTTTGGAGGAATTTACCGACGAAAACGGTAATGTTGTCTATGGTTGATATTATAATGAATTTGCAAATATAAATTATGTTACTCAGGATTTACCCGGAAAATCCGAATCCAAAGGTCATCCGGAAAGTTGTAGATGTGTTGCAGGATGGTGGTTTGGTCATATATCCTACCGATACGATGTATGCGATCGGTTGCGATGCGCTGAATGTGCGTGCTGTCGAACAGATTTGCCGGATGAAGGGCGTAAATCCGCAAAAAAGTAATCTTTCCATTATCTGTTATGACCTGTCGGGAATAAGCGAACACGCGAAGGTCAGCAATGCCGTATTCAAGTTGATACGTGATTATCTGCCCGGACCCTATACCTTTATCCTGCCGACAAGTAATAACCTGCCTAAAATCTATAAAAACAGGAAAGAAATAGGCATCCGTATGCCCGATAATCCCATTACTCATGAAATATGCAGGGAATTGGGGCATCCCGTCATGACCATGTCCGTTTATTACGATCCGGACGAACCGGAATATACGACCGATCCCGAATTGATTCACGAGCGGTATGGCGCCGATGTGGACATTGTCATCGACGGGGGATATGGCGACGTCGAAGGTTCAACGGTTATTAACTGCACAACAGAGCCTTTTGAAATAATCCGCCGGGGAAAAGGCCGGATAGAGTTGTGATCCATGTGCAGCGTTGCATGTCGGCAGCTTTGGCGGCATACGCATCGTCGCCGGCATAAAACCACGCCGGCGAATGGAAAACCACTATCGTATCGCCTATTCAATTAACACTTTGTATCCCGCGCCACCGTTGAGCGTGACGATATGGATACCCTGTCCGGGGCGGCGGGTCGTGACGCCGTCGGCGACGGTGACAAACTGGCGGCGCAGGATGCCGTCCGGCGTGTAGATGCGCACCATGACGCCCTTCTCCGTACGGATGTACAGCGTTCCTTCGTTTGCCCATACTTTGTCGCCTGTTTCGACGGAT
>JAISYY010000116.1 GCA_031269635.1 Tannerella sp.
GTAGATATTGGCGGAACGCACATCTCATCGGCGCTTGTCGATCCTGTTTCCGGCATTGTCGACGGGACACTGAAGAAAAAGCCGATTGACGGAAACGGCACTCTTGAAGAAACGATGCAAGCATGGCAGTCTTTCCTTCAAAAAACGATTGGCGGAAACACTGCCATCCGGGGAACAGGTTTTGCCATACCCGGCCCTTTCGATTACCTGCATGGGATCTCCAAAATCGAAGGTGTACAAAAATTCAATTCCTTATTCGGTCTTAATGTAAAAGAATCATTTCGCCATATATTGAACGGAAAAACAAATCCGGCGGTTTTCGTCAACGATGCAACCGCGTTTGCGTTAGGAGAATATTATGCCGGATCGGCAAAAGGCAGCAAAAGAAGCATCGTTATCACGCTGGGAACAGGTTTCGGAACAACTTTCCTTATTGAAGACATTCCGCAGCAAAAAGCAGGAACAGGGGTTCCTCCGAACGGTTATCTATATAACATTCCTTTTAAGAAAAGCATCGCCGACGATTATTTTTCCACGCGCCGGTTTATCAATGTATGGCGGGAAAAAGCAGGAGAAGAAGCAGGCGGCGTAAAGGAAATTGCAGGATATGCCCTGGAGGGGAACAAGTTGGCGAAAGATGTGTTTGACGAGTTTTCATCCGATTTGTCGGATTTTCTCGCACCATGGCTCCGACAATTCAATCCGGATACGCTGGTCATAGGCGGAAATATAGCGAAAGCATCGCCGTTATTCCTGCCTGACCTGACTTCAAAACTCGGAAAGAAAAACGTCACAACGGTAAACATCCGTATTTCAAGCCTTTGGGATCATGCTCCCCTGATAGGCGCTGCCATGTATGCCAGACAAAACAATATTAAAAAGACAGAAAATAAAGTTTTCCGCAAAACAACACAATTCCCGGCTCCCGAAAAGGTTTCCCCGAACATCGCCGGTCATTATGACATTTACCCCGGCTTTCCCGTCGGAACAGGGAAAATCCAGGAAGTCCATGACACGCTGGCGACATGGATTGCCGGGCACAAAAAGGTTGTTATCGACGGATATATGGGCATATTCTGGGATCAACTGGTCGAAACATTGAACGCCGATTTATTGAAATTAAATAAAAGAGTGTGCTGGTTTCATTGCGATGCCGCCTTAAAACCGGAAGATGATTTACGTCAAATGCTCAAACCTTACCTTGGAGACGAGGATTCTATTTTTGGAAAGATAACCGACAAAAATCTTTCAGACTGGTTTGATGCCGGTAAATTGCAAAAAATAAAGCCGAACCCGGAAGCCGACATTAACGTTCTGGTCGGATGCGGCGCCGCTTTAGCCGGATGGGATGCGCCGGTAATTTATGCCGACTTGCCTAAGGATGAACTCCGATTCCGTATGCGAGCCGGAACAACATTCAACCTTGGTTTCGAAGAACCGACGGACATAAGGGATATGTACAAACAGGCTTATTTTGTAGACTGGAGGGTATTGAACAAACACAAAGCGCAGTTGCTTCCACACATTGACATCATCATCGACGGCCAACGCTCCGGCAATTATTTATGGATGACAGGCGACGATATGCGGGAAGGATTGACAAACATGAACCGGATTTTTTTCCGCGTGCGCCCTTGGTTTGAACCCGGTGCATGGGAAGGGAATCGGATGAAAAACAATATCGACGGATTGAACAGGGACGTTGATAACTTAATGACGTTCGAAAGCGACAATTACAGGCTGGAAGTGTCTTTCGACTTCCTGATGTACAACAATTACAAGGAAGCGCCCGGCGATTGTGCCGAACGGTTTAAAAGCGTTTGCCGGACAGAACGGGAAAACCTATTATAAAATTCAATCACTAATTAATAATAAATGTCATGAAAAAAACTATTATTTGTTTATCTCTCAGCCTGTTGTTAATCCCCGCGGGATTCGCACAGGAGATGTCGTCCCTCTGGCAAATAGGGCAGAAGGACAAAAGTTCGGCAGAGTTTGCACTCGGCCCGTTTGATTACTCCAGGTTCACAAAGCATTTCGGCAACGACGCGATCCTGCATGAAATAGGGAAAGACAAAGCGGCCGAGTTCCCGTTTGTCATTCCCGGCCCGGACGATAACTGGGCGGGTAATTCCTCAAAACAAATACTTATCTGTTTCGGCATCAAGGACGTAACCGCACCGTGCAAGGCTAAGCTTGATATAGATTTTGTCGAAACTCATCCTTACGGCGCTCCGGTGTTCGAAATTACGGTAAATGGATTCCGGCAGGACATAAGAGTTCCGGCAGGAAATGACCAGCAGTATTTTATCAACAAGAACAGGAACGAAAACGTCCTTCATATTGATGTAAACATTCCCGAAAACACGCTGAAAAAAGGGACTAACATAGTCAGCATCCGGTCGAAATCGGGAAGTTGGGCGGTTTTTGACTGTATTGGCTTGAACGTCACCCGTCAATTAACGCTTGAAAAACCAACCACACAGATACATCTCTTAGGCTCCGAAGTAATTCCCGCGCTGATCTACGGCAAGAACAGGGAACTGCGCCAGCCGGTTAAATTAACGGTTGTAAACACCGGCAATAAACAATCTGTCGACCTGCTCGTAGATGGAAAAAATACCGGAAAGATTATCCTGCAAAAGGGCATCAACAACATAGAAACGGATATCCCGGAAGTAATGGCGGAAAAAGAAATAAGCACCGGACTGTCTGCCGGTTCCAAACTGCTGGGGCAACTTACCGTCAAAGCTTTCCCCGTCAAACGCCGGACGATCTACCTGATGCAACATACGCATACGGACATCGGTTACACCAAACCCCAAACCGAAATCCTGGCCGAACATATACGTTATATCGACTATGCCATCGAATACTGCGAACTGACGGAGGATTATCCCGACGACGCCAAATTCCGGTGGACCTGCGAAGCGGCATGGGCTGTTAAGGAATATATCATGAACCGCCCAAAGGAGCAAATTGATAAATTTATTAAATACATAAAAAACGGCCGGATAGAAGTTGCCGGAATGTTTTTCAACATGTCGGAAATCGTGGACGAAAACTCTTTCAAAACGTTTTTCGAGCCGTTACGCCTGTTCAGGGAGTTGGACATTCCCGTAAAAACGGCCATACAAAACGACGTGAACGGTATCGCGTGGTGCCTGGCCGATTACCTGCCGGATCTTGGCATCAACTATTTCACGATGGGAGAAAACGGGCACCGCGCACTGATTCCTTTTGATCGTCCTACATTATATAAATGGGAATCGCCATCCGGGAAATCCCTGTATTCCTACCGCTCCGACCATTACATGACTGCCAACTTCTGGGGCATAGACAGGGCGGATGACTTTGAAAAGATAGCGCCCGGACTGTTCGGTTACCTGAATACGCTTACGGCAAAAAATTACCCGTTCGATGCCGTCGGCGTACAGTATTCGGGCTATTTTACCGACAACTCGCCCCCGTCCATGCACGAGAGTAACGTAATCCGCGACTGGAACAACAAATACGCATTCCCTAAATTACGTAGCGCACTGTTCCACGAATTTATGGACGACGTGACGGCGCGGTACGGCGACCGGTTGCCGGTCATTCGCGCCGCATACCCGGACTGGTGGACCGACGGTTTCGGTTCGGCAGCCCGCGAAACAGCTGCTTCCCGGAAAACGCACGCCGACATGATCACGATCCAGGGGCTGCTTTCCATGGCCGTATTAAAAGGCCGGACGCTCCCGGCGCATACTCCGGATAAAATAAGGCATACGCACGAAAACCTCTTGTTTTATGACGAACATACATACGGGGCTGCCGAGAGCATTTCCGATCCCACCTGCGACAACAGCGAAGTGCAATGGGCCGAAAAAGCGTCCTACGTATGGGAAGCGCTCAAAAATGCACAAATCATGTACGAGACATCTGCCGGTCTGCTGCAACGTTTTATACCCCGGGGGGAACATCCTACCGTCACATTTTTCAATACATTAAACTGGCCGCGCTCCGGTATGCTTGAACTTTACATAGACTATGAAATCATACCCGACAAAAAATCATTCCGGATGGAGGACGAATCGGGCAATGCGATAAAAACGCAGTATCTGCGCTCGCGGAGCGAAGGTTCCTATTATGCCGTTTACCCGGAAAATATCCCTGCAATGGGATATAAGACTTACAATATCATCGTAGAAAAAGAAAATGCGGCGAATATGCAACCGGCAAACATCCGGGGTTATACAGTAGAAAACGAGTATTTCAAAATTACGCTCGACCCGGAAAAAGGCGATGTAAAAAGTTTATTCGATAAAAAACTTCAGCTGGAACTGGCAGACACCGCTTCGCCCTGGCAACTGGGCGCTTTCGTCTATGAAACGCTGGGCAACCGCCGCCAGATGGAACGTTACACCCTGACCGACTACGAACGTAACGGCATGAGTGACGTCCAAATAAATGCGGGCGACAACGGCCCTATTTACCAGAGTGTTCGTATTCAAGGCAAATCGGCCTGCTGCGACGACGGTTTCGGCATCAAAATCGAAATACGCCTGTTCCATAACGAAAAACGCATTGAACTGCATTACGCCGTGAAAAAAATGCCGATTACCGACCCGGACGGTATCTACGTCGCATTTCCGTTCAAACTTGATAACGCAAAACTGTATTTCGACGTACAGGGCGGCGTCGTCAGTCCGGGCGAAAACCAGATAGAGGGTACGGCTTCCGACTGGAACACCGTCCAGAATTTCGTGGCGGCACGCAACGACAAGGCACAGTTTGTCGTAGGAAGCAACCTGATACCGCTGTTCCAGATGGGTGGGATATGCACGGGACAGTACCAAAGGAAAAAGACTTACGAGTATCCGCATGTTTATTCGTGGGTGACAAACAACTACTGGACAACAAATTTCAGGGCAAGTCAGGAAGGCGAGCTGCGCTGGTCGTATTACCTCACCGCTACCGGCGACACCTCAAACAGTTTCGCCTCACGGTTCGGATGGAGTTCGCGCGTCCCCATATACGCACGGGTAGCGCCTGCCGGAAAACCCAATCATCTTCCGGTATCATTCTCCGCGTTCAGGTTCAATGCCGGCAATTTCCTGATGACTTCGGCAACGCCATCGACGGAAAAAGGCTTCGTCCTGATAAATGTAAGGGAACTCGACGGCAAACAGACTCCCTTCCAAATACTGGACAGCGCCGGCAAGCCATTGGAATTTAGTATCGTCAACCTGATTGAAGAACCTGTAAAAACCGGGTTGCGGGAAACAACATTCGCCCCGTTCGGCAATATGTTCATTAAGTTCAAAATGTAAACTCAAAAGAAAAGATCGCATTTCCAAAAATATTTCATTAATTTTGTACCGAATATATCATTTACGATTTATAAATAAATAAAAACAGAACAGAGATGAACAGAAGGAAATTTATTCGCAGAAGCGTTGCCGCTGCAGCCGTTGCGTGTTACGGACTGAAAGGAATGGCATGGCCGGTGGTGAACATGCCGGGCAAGAAAGGTAAAAACAGGATTGGTATCCAGCTATACAGCATCCGCGAGACGCTGCCGGCTGACAATGAAGGATGTCTGAAAAAACTTTCGGATATGGGTTACTCCTACGTCGAGGCGTATGGTTTTGACGGCAATGTGTTCCTGAAAAAGCGTTTGACGGAATGGAGACGGATGCTGGACGACGTGGGCTTGCAGCTCTCCGGCACGCACTGCGGTACGGGTATGCTTCCGGCAGACGTGCAGGCCGGGGAATGGGACTACTGGCGAAAAAGCATCGACGAGATGAACGCCGCCGGAGGCAAACGCCTGACACAGTCATTCCTGCCGGCGGGAAAAACGGCGGACGAAGTGAAGCGCGTAGCCGAACAGTTTAACCGCATCGGGGAATTGTGCAAGGCCGGCGGCATCAAATTCGGATACCATAATCACTACTCGGAATTTAAACAGGTGGACGGCGAAGTGATCTACGACCTGCTGCTCCGGAATACCGACCCCGGCCTGGTCTTTTTCCAGATGGACCTGGGACACACGGTAAACGGAGGCGGAGACATCCTGGCCTATCTACGGAACTATCCGGGCCGCTTTCTTTCGTGGCACGCTTCCGATTTCAAGAAAGGACAGGGCTACACGGAAGTAGGACAGGGCGATGTGCCTTACGACGCACTGTTCAAACAGGCCAAATCCTACGG
>JAISYY010000117.1 GCA_031269635.1 Tannerella sp.
CGATATATGATAATGTATAAACCTGCGCATCTCTCTCTCTCTCTCTCTCTCTCTCTCTCTCTCTCTCTCTCTCTCTCTCTCTAATAAAAATTCGGAACTCACCAAACTGATTATGTTAATTAATTCAAAATAGGACGAATATTTTTTTACTACAGAGGTCATATATATTTTTTTAAATGTACTGTAAATATACTTTCTTTAATAAAAGGCTCCAATTTATTTCTTTTTAAAAACATTCCGGCCGGTTCGGGAAGTTTTCAACCGGCAATGCGAAATGTTTTTGGCGGATTTCCGTCAGAAACGCACATTCAACAGATAATCGGCGGACGATGTGATACAATCCTTCGGATTCTCGGGACGGTCGTGTTCCACTATAAAGTGCTTCACTCCGGCAATACCGTTGAGTTTGAAGATCGCCGGGAAATCAATACAGCCGCTTCCGACGCAGGCAAAATCGCGATCTTCGGGTTTCATGTCCTTCACATGGAAAACAGGATACCGGCCGGGATACTTCCGGATATAGTCTACCGGCGACTGACCGCCTTTCGTGATCCAATAGAGATCCAGTTCGATTCCCACCAGCGATGGGTCAAGGTGTTCCATCAACGTATCGAACGGAATCCGGTCTTCGGTAAGTTTAAATTCGATGTCATGGTTGTGATAAATCAGTTGTACACCTTCCCGACGGCAGATGTCGCCACCCCGATTCAGGCTATCGGCCACGCGCTTCCAGTCGTCTAACTGTTTGTTTTGCCCGTCGTCCGTCCATGGCCAGTAGCAGGTAATATATTTCTGCCCGAGTTCCCGGCAGGCGCGGATGTCGGATTTGAGTTTTTCCGGGTTTTGCAATGCCGCCATCGACGTGGGGCCAATCACTGCTTTCAATCCCAGCGAATTCAGGTAGCCGGTAAGTTCACCGACATTCATACCCAGCCCGAAATCGCCGCCAAACTCCAGTTCCTTATACCCCACATCAGCCACATGCCGAAGCGTTTCCCGCGGATGCTCCCGGAGCCACTGACCGCCTATGGCGCCTAATATGATACCAATCTGCGGCAACTTTTTATCTTCCGCTACGGAAGCGGACAGAACACTGCAAAACGGGACGGAAACCGTAGCCATCCCTGCTGCTTGAATGAAATAACGTCTATTCATGATATTTATGCTCTTTAAAAAATGAATAACCGCAAAGTTAAGTAATTCTCCACACAAAAACAAATACGCAGACAAAATAAAAGATAAAAAACAATTAACACTTTTATTCGGCATTTGCAATGGCCGAAGACGACTGCCGACAGATCAGGCACAACAACCATGTCAATGTTCTATTTCAACCAGGATGGCGAAATGAACCGGTTTATCGTGATGAGGATAAACTGCGTATTATAGACACGGACGGAAATAGCAAGGCTACGTTTGCCTGCGGTTCCGAGATGCATACCTATTATGTTGTTCGTTTTTTGTTTCCGAATCTTTTGTTTTATAAGGAAAATAGCAGAAAAAGTTCCGGATTATTTTGTATAATTAAAAATTACATCTATCTTTGCACCGTAAAATAATAAACGATGATACAAAATATATCACATAACGGTTTGCTTATTAGCATTATTTCTATTTTGTTGCTTTTGCAGCGGAATGGGGTGTGAGATGTATGTATGCATGACGGATATATAAAAAACCTTTCTCACAATCATGATGAGAAAGGTTTTTTTGTGAAATTGACGACAGGAAAGTTTTAATTGTGTTTTTGAATTGGGATATAAAATTTAAAAGGAAAATATATGGATAGATTATTTATTTTTGATACGACGTTGCGCGACGGCGAACAAGTGCCCGGATGCCAGCTTAATACGGTAGAAAAGATACAGGTAGCGAAAGCGCTCGAATTGTTGGGAGTGGATGTTATTGAAGCCGGTTTCCCGGTTTCCAGCCCGGGTGATTTTAATTCGGTTGTCGAGATTTCCAAGGCCGTTACGTGGCCGGTTATTTGCGCCCTGACACGCGGAATGGTGAAAGATATTGATATGGCGGCCGAAGCGCTCAGGTATGCAAAACGCAAACGTATACATACGGGGATAGGAACGTCGGAGTATCATATAAAATATAAATTTAATTCTACACAGGAAGAAATCCTGGAACGCGCTGTTGCGGCGACGAAATATGCCAGGAAGTATGTCGAGGATGTGGAATTTTACTGCGAAGACGCCGGACGTACTGAAAACGAGTATCTTGCCCGTGTCGTTGAGGCGGTTATAAAAGCCGGTGCGACGGTTGTTAACATTCCCGACACGACGGGTTACTGCCTGCCTGCGGAGTTTGGAGCCAAGATTAAATATCTTATGGAACACGTGGACGGTATAGACAAAGCGATTGTATCTACGCATTGCCATAACGACCTCGGCATGGCGACGGCAAATACGATTGCCGGCATAACAAACGGTGCGCGGCAGGCGGAACTGACGGTTAACGGGATCGGCGAACGCGCAGGCAATACTTCGCTCGAAGAAGTGGCAATGATCCTGAAATGTCATAAGCATCTCGGTATCGAAACGAATATAAATACCCAGAAGATATATTCCACAAGCCGGATGGTTTCGAGCTTGATGAACATGCCGGTTCAGCCGAACAAAGCAGTTGTAGGCCGTAATGCGTTTGCTCATTCGTCCGGTATTCATCAGGACGGCGTGTTGAAAAACGTACAGACGTATGAGATTATGGATCCGAAAGACATCGGGATGGATGATAACTCGATAGTCCTTACGGCAAGGAGCGGACGCGCTGCGTTGAAACACCGCCTGCAGACGCTTGGCGTGGAACTTGACCAGGAAAGGCTGGATAAGGTTTACCGGGAATTTCTGAAACTGGCCGATCGCAAAAAAGATATAAGCAACGATGATATCCTGATGCTTGCCGGTGAAGGGCGCAAAGCCTCGCTTCGCATCAGACTGGAATATATGCAGGTCACGTCCGGTATAGGCGTGCGTCCCGTAGCCAGTGTTTGCCTTAATATTGCCGGTGAGAAATTTGAAGCGGCAGCTTCGGGTAACGGCCCGGTCGATGCGGCAATAAAAGCGGTTAAAATGATTATACACCGCCAGATGACGATTCAGGAGTTCCTTATTCAAGCGATCAACAGAGGTAGCGACGATATTGGAAAAGTACACATGCAGGTCGCATACGAAGGGAATATCTATTATGGCTTTGCGGCGAATACCGATATCATCGCCGCTTCGGTTGAGGCGTTTGTTGATGCGATTAATAAATTTGTGAAATAAATATTTATCCGGATGATTTCCGGTAAATATGCACTATTTTTGCAATGAATATAAATGGAATGATATGAATACATTGTTTGATAAGATATGGGATTCGCATGTGGTTGCCATTGTCGAAAACGGCCCTGTGCAACTGTATGTCGACAGGCTTTACTGTCACGAGGTAACAAGTCCCCAGGCTTTTGCCGGACTTCGCGAGAGGGGGTTAAAGCCGTTGCGGCCGGAACGCATTTTTTGCATGCCTGATCATAATACGCCTACCCACGACCAGGATAAACCGATTGAAGACCCCGTATCAAAAACGCAGGTTGATACGCTGGAGAAAAATGCATCGGATTTTGGGCTGGCTTATTTCGGGATGATGCATCCCAAAAATGGGATTATCCATGTTGTTGGTCCCGAACGGGGACTTACGCTTCCCGGAATGACGATCGTTTGCGGCGACAGCCATACGTCCACGCACGGTGCACTGGGCGCTGTCGCTTTCGGGATAGGGACAAGCGAGGTGGAAATGGCGCTTGCTTCGCAATGCATCTTGCAGCAAAAGCCTAAAACCATGCGTATCAGTATAGACGGCGTAACGGGCAAGGGCGTTACGGCAAAAGACGTCGCGCTGTATGTGATGTCTAATATGACGACCGGCGGAGCAACAGGATATTTTATTGAATATGCCGGCTCGGCAGTGCGCCGTCTGACGATGGAAGGACGCCTTACGCTGTGTAACCTGTCGATTGAAATGGGTGCACGGGGCGGTATGGTTGCACCCGACGAAACGACGTTCGCTTATTTGAAAGGTCGCGAATATGCGCCTCGGGGAGCGGCATGGGATAAGGCTGTGGCTTACTGGAAAACGCTCGCAAGCGGCGACGATGCGGTGTTTGACAGGGAAGTCGTGTTCCGCGCCGGAGATATCGAACCGATGATCACTTACGGCACAAATCCGGGTATGGGTACAGGGATAACGCAGACGGTACCGTTATCGTCGTCGATGCCTGAAGCCGGACGCATCTCTTACCGGAAGTCGCTTGAGTATATGGGTTTCAACGAAGGCGACCCGCTGACAGGGAAGCCGGTTGATTATGTCTTTTTAGGTTCGTGCACGAACGGCCGCATAGAAGACTTCAGGCTGTTTGCCTCTGTTGTGAAAGGCCGGAAGAAAGCTCCGGGTGTTACCGTATGGCTTGTGCCCGGCTCATGGATGGTCGATGCGCAGATTCGTGAGGAGGGACTTGATAAGATATTGGAAGATGCGGGTTTCAAACTGCGGCAACCGGGATGTTCGGCATGTCTCGCGATGAACGATGACAAGATTCCGGCAGGCAAATATGCCGTTTCGACCTCAAACCGTAATTTTGAAGGACGCCAAGGCCCCGGTTCAAGAACATTGCTGGCAAGCCCCCTTGTGGCCGCCGCCGCCGCAATAACCGGAAAAGTAACGGATCCGAGGGAGGTAATGGAGTGAAAGAATTAAAAATTAAATAATAAGGGATGAAAGAAAAATTTGACATATTACGAAGCGCTTGTGTTCCCCTTCCGTTGGAAAATGTGGATACGGATCAGATCATTCCGGCACGCTTCCTGAAAGCGACAACGAAAGAAGGCTTTGGGGAGAATCTGTTTCGTGACTGGCGTTACGACAAACAGGGAAATAAGATTGAATCGTTCGTGCTGAACGACCCGCGGTACAGTGGGAAAATTCTCGTCGCAGGGAAGAATTTCGGATGCGGTTCGAGTCGTGAACATGCAGCCTGGGCAATTGCCGGATATGGCTTCCGTGTTGTTGTATCCAGCTTTTTTGCCGATATTCACAGGAACAACGAATTGAACAACGGCGTCCTTCCCGTTGTTGTGAGCGAGCCGTTCCTTACAGCGCTTTTTGCTTCCATAGATAGAGATCCCGGAACAGAAGTGGAAGTAAATCTCCCCGAACAGCGGATAACGAACCTGGCGACCGGCGAAAGCGAGCAGTTTGAAATAAACGCTTATAAAAAGCATTGCCTCATCAACGGTTTGGATGATATTGATTATTTGCTGACGAACAAACAAAAAATCGAGGAATACGAGAGACTGGAAAGAATTACGAATTAAAAATTACGAATTATCAATTATCAATTACGAATTATCAATTAAGATTTTCAACTGAATAAATACGATTATGATAGAAATATTGGACACAACGCTTCGCGACGGGGAGCAGACAAACGGAGTTTCTTTTTCCGTGCATGAAAAGAAATCAATAGCGCGATTGCTGATTAAGGAACTGAATGTCGATCGTATTGAGATCGCTTCCGCCCGCGTGTCGGACGGCGAATTCGACGCCGTCAAAGGCATTTCTGCCTGGGCGGCACAGAGAGGTTGTCTCAATCGCCTGGAAGTCTTGGGTTTTGTTGACGGCGGACTGTCGCTGAAATGGACAAAAGACGCCGGATGCCGCGTGGTGAACATGCTGTGCAAAGGATCGCTGAAGCATGTTGCCGAGCAGTTGAAGAAAACACCGGAACAGCATATTGAAGATATTGCCGGACAGATTGCGCTGGCGCGGGAAATGGATATTGACGTAAACATCTACCTCGAAGACTGGTCGGGCGGTATGCGGGACTGTCCCGGCTATGTTTACCGGATGGTTGAAGCGTTGAGGCATTTGCACGTTCACCGTTTCATGCTTCCCGATACGCTCGGCATACTTAATCCGGAAAAGACATATACGTATTGCAGCGAGATGGTGAAACGTTATCCGGAATTGCATTTCGATTTTCACGCTCATAACGATTACGGCCTGGCCGTAGCTAACGTTTATTCTGCCGTGAGCGCCGGTATTAAAGGCGTGCACGTGACGGTAAACGGGCTTGGCGAACGCGCCGGCAATGCTTCCTTGAGTAGCGTTATCGCTGTAATCCACGATCAACTGAACGGAAAAACGAATGTCATAGAAAATAAAATCAATCATGTGAGCAAGAGTGTTGAAATGTATTCCGGTATACGTATCGCCCCCAACCAGCCGATAATAGGCGAAAATGTCTTCACGCAATGCGCCGGAGTTCATGCCGACGGCGACAGCAAGAATAACCTTTACTGCAACGCCCTTATCCCGGAACGTTTCGGCCGTACGCGCGAATACGCCCTGGGCAAGACTTCCGGCAAAGCCAATATCCGCAAAAACCTGGAAGCGCTTGGCATAGACCTCGACGAAGAATCCATGCGGAAAGTGACGCAGCGCGTAATCGAACTTGGCGACAAGAAGGAAATCGTGACGCAGGAAGACCTCCCGTACATCATTTCCGACGTCCTTCGTTACGATATGCAGGAAAACAGGATTAGAATATTAAATTATTCATTATCTTTGGCGCAGGGATTGAGACCTGTGGCGACGTTGAAGATCGAAATTGATGGCGTTGCGTACGAAAATACGGCGACGGGAGATGGTCAGTACGACGCTTTTGTCCGCGCCTTGCGCAAGATATACAAATCGCTTGACCGTCCGTTCCCGATGCTTACGAACTATGCCGTTTCGATACCTCCCGGCGGCCGTACGGATGCATTCGTGCAGACGGTCATCACGTGGCGCCACGAAGGCGTCGAATTTAAAACCCGCGGACTTGACGCCGACCAGATTGAGGCGGCGATAAAAGCCACGGTAAAGATGCTTAATAAAATAGAAAATTGAGTTTTTAACTTAAATAATAAAGATTATGAATAAAAAATTGACGATAGCGCTTGTGGCGCATGATAATCGTAAAGCGGATATGATAGAATGGGCTGTACATAATATTAATTTTTTATCCGAACATAACCTGATATGTACCGGGACGACAGGCGGCCTGATAAGTAACGCCTTTGAGGAAAACGGCGCGGGCGTCTATAATATCAAATGTATGCATTCCGGCCCTATGGGGGGCGATGCGGAGATTGCAGCTATGGTCGTACGCAAGGAAGTGGATTTGGCCATATTTTTGATAGATGACCTGAACCCGCAGCCGCACGAAGCCGACATTCAGATGTTATTGCGTCAGTGCCGGGTGCATAACGTGCCGATTGCATGTAACCGGTACAGCGCGGATTTAATGATGACAAGCAGTCTTTGGGATGATGATTCGTATGTCCCGATGGAACCCAAATATGTACATTTTAACAGACTGTAAACGGAATGAAATTAAATATAGCCGTATTGCCGGGCGATGGTATCGGGCCGGAAATCGTTGAACAGGCAATGAATGCAGTGAAAGTTGTCTGCGAAAAGTATCATCATGAACTGAACTTCAAAACCGCCCCGGTTGGCGCGTGTGCGATAGACGCAACCGGGAATCCCTATCCCGGTGAAACGCATGAACTCTGTATGCAGAGCGATGCGGTATTATTCGGCGCAATCGGCTCGCCGGAATATGACGGTAATCCGTCCGCAAAAGTACGCCCCGAACAGGGATTGCTCGCCATGCGCAAGCAACTGGGATTATACGCCAATATACGTCCTGTAACGACCTTCCCGTCATTGCTGCATAAATCGCCCCTGCGTGCCGAACTGGTCGCGGGCGTTGATTTTATGTGCATCCGCGAACTCACGGGTGGGCTTTATTTCGGCCGTCCGCAAGGCCGTAGCGAAGACGGCAATACCGCTTACGATACGTGCATCTATTCGCGTGAAGAAATAGAGCGCATTGTCCGTTTAGCCTACGGTTATGCGCTCAAACGCCGCAAAAAACTGACGGTTGTCGATAAAGCCAATGTGTTGGCCACCTCGCGTTTGTGGCGCGAAGTAGCCCAAAGCATCGAAAAAGAATATCCGGAAGTGGAGACCGAATACATGTTTGTAGACAATGCAGCGATGCGGCTGATACAATGGCCGGGAAGCTTTGATGTGCTGGTGACCGAAAACATGTTCGGCGATATATTAACCGACGAAGCCTCCGTCATAACCGGTTCACTGGGCATGTTGCCGTCAGCCTCCGTCGGCCTGCACACCTCCGTATTTGAACCCATTCACGGCTCATACCCGCAGGCGGCAGGTAAAAACATAGCCAACCCGCTGGCCACCATTTTATCGGCCGCCCTGATGTTCGAATACGCCTTCAACCTGCACGAAGAAGGCAGTGCAATACGCCGCGCCGTCTCCGCATCAATGGCCTCCGGCATCGTGACCGAAGACATTTCACAAAACGGCAAATCATACCATACTTCGGAGGTAGGCGATTGGATAGCAGGGGAAATAGCGAGAATTTAGGGAAGAACAGGGAAAGTTCAGAGTATGATTCTACACTAAAACGTTATAGATCCACTTTCGTCATGTTTGTTTACACGCATAAATTCAGGCATTAGGCGATAGATTAGGTGTTATCCATATTCGAAATGTATGGATGACATTTACACGTAAGGACTTGATTTTTGTAATTGCAGGAGGAAACTGCGAGGTAATAAGGTTAAAAATGGGAAAGATATGCTTATCTCGCTACTGAGGTTTGGGTTGTTAACTGTTTTTATAACCCTACCACTGTAACGCCTTCCACGTTTTCATCCCATTTGATGCGTTCGTCCCAGGCGGCTTTCTTCCTTTTGCTGCGGCGGTCGAAGATGAGCAGGTAGAGCGGCGCTCCGGGCGCTTTCCGGTCCTGATAGCGTTTTATCTGTTGCAGGCCTTCCGCGAGGACGCGGTCAGAACTTTTCCTGTCACGCAACACTTTTATTTCCATAATGCATTTATAACCGGGATATTCGACGTACAAATCCATTTTCCCGCTTCCGGCGGCCACTTCACGGTCTATCCTTCCACCTCCG
>JAISYY010000122.1 GCA_031269635.1 Tannerella sp.
TTTCCTCTTTCATCTCCTCAAAATTTAAATGCGTTAACCCTGGAATATTTTTCCAGGGATGCGAAATAAACAAAATATAACGGTTAATAAAGTGTTGTCCGGCAGGGACTTGCCTTGCATCCCGTCAGGGGTGCATCGCCCGGTAGAATAACGGTTATCCCCGCCGGGGATGCATCCCCGGCTGTCGATTATCCGGCAGTTCGCACGAAGGACGCAATTTTCATAACCGCACAGGTCGAGACCTGCGGGACTGGAAGCGCCGCCAACTGCTGCCCGGATTGAAAATCGGCGGAGCCAAAGGCAGAACGTTGTCCTTGCCATTACGGGCAGCAGAGGAGAGGCTGCCTGTTACATCCGCAGGCTGCGTTTCGCTTACCTGCGGTTATGAAAATTTTTCTCTCCGGGAAATCTGCAAATTTCAAAATAACACCTCAAAAAAAGAATTAACCAAATAAATTGGCTTATATGCGGTTTTTTGTATCTTTGGGGTCAAAATTACGTTTAAACATCATGCAAATTATGAAGATTTTGAAACTTTGCCGGGTTTTACTTTCACTGCCGGTGATTTCCATAACTTTTCACGCCTGTACGGGAAATAAGCCGGAATCATTCACTCCCGGCGAGTTATGGCCGGACAATAACGGCGTACATATCAACGCACATGGCGGGGGAATCCTTCGCATGGGCGGCGTTTACTACTGGTTCGGCGAACATAAGACGGAGGGCGAAGCCGGGAATACGGCGCAGGTCGGCGTACACTGTTATTCGTCGGAAGACTTGTATAACTGGAAAGATGAAGGCATTGCGCTTCGCGTGATGGACGGCGATCCGGCCCACAGCCTGGCAAAAGGCTGTATCCTGGAACGCCCGAAGGTTATTTATAACAGGAAAAACAACAACTATGTGATGTGGTTTCACCTGGAGCCTAAAGGCGGGGGATATACGGGCGCATTGAGCGGCATTGCTGTCGGCGACAAACCCGCAGGGCCTTACAGGTTCCTAAGGGCGATACGTCCCAATGCGGGATATTGGCCACTGAACGTAAAGGAGGTACACCGGTCGGGACATATTCCCTCCCGGGGGCAACGGTACAGCGGAGGCAACCTGCCGGCTCACCCGGATTCGCTGAACATCCTTGGCCGTGACATGCCGGGCGGGCAAATGGCGCGCGACATGAACCTGTTTGTCGACGACGACGGCAAGGCTTACCATATTTATTCGTCGGAAGAAAACAGTACGCTCCATATCTCGCAGCTGGACGATGATTATACCGGCTGTTCGGGCACCTATGCGCGGTTTTTCGCCGGGCGCTTCATGGAAGCGCCGGCCATGTTCAAGAAAGACGGCAAGTATTACCTTATCATGTCGGGATGCACCGGGTGGGCGCCTAATGCCGGGCGTTCGGCTGTCGCATTGTCGATATGGGGGCCGTGGCAGGAACTGGGGAATCCTTTTACGGGCGACGGCGACAGCCTCTCTTTCCGTTCACAGGGCACATACGTGCTGCCCGTTCCCGGCGCGACAGGCCGTTTCATCTATATGGGCGACCGCTGGACGCCCGGAAATGCGATAGACGGGCGTTACATCTGGCTTCCCATCCGCTTCGACGGTGAACGGCCGGTTATCGAATGGACGGACGAATGGCGTTACCCGTCTCCTATTCGTCCGCGCGGGGATTGATGAAAGAGGTATAGATGAGGAGTAACGCCGCGATAAGCAGGCACACCACCCACTCCATCCTCCCGCGGAACATAAGTGCGGAGGCGACAATCATGGAGATGCCCGCCATCACGTTTATACGATGCAGGCGGCGGCGACGGAAACCAAGGTTTTTATAGGACAGGGTCATAAAACCGGCCGTTATGCCGGCTGCCCCGGCGGCAAAGAAGTACGGTGCATGTATCCAGCCTGTGATGTACAACGCCGCTCCGGCGAGCGTCAGCACGGCGGAAAACATAAATATATAATTGCGTATCCGGCTGTTCATTCGTCAATGATAAATAGGTCTTCGTCTTCTTTCTTCATAAGGTATTCTTCGCGGGCAAACTGCTCAAGACCGGGCTTATCGGTCTGCAGTTCCTGCAATTTTTTCTTATTCTGCTCAATCTCCTTTTTATAACGCTGTATCTCGTTTTCGAGCGTACGTATTTTCTCGTCGTAAATATAACGGTGATACAGGTTGCTGTCGCCTATAAGGAACGTAAAAGCAAAAAACAGGATCGTGACTAACCAGTATTTGTTCAGTCCTGCAAGGTGTTTTCTGTAAAAATCAATCAATCGTGACATAATCGGAAAATAGTTTATGCAAAAGTAGAAAAAAAATTTATATATTTGCAGGCAATTTGAAAATAAATGGAAAATTATATCGTATCGGCACGAAAATACAGGCCTTCGACGTTCAAAAGCGTTGTCGGACAGAAGGCGCTGACTGTTACTTTGAAGAATGCGATTCAAAGCGGCAAGTTGGCTCATGCATACTTGTTCTGCGGCCCGCGCGGGGTCGGCAAGACTTCGTGCGCACGCATCTTTGCCAAGACGATTAACTGTCTGAATATCACCTCCGGAGGCGAAGCCTGCAACGCATGTGAATCGTGCCGCTCGTTCAACGAACAGCGCTCGCTTAACATCCACGAACTTGACGCCGCGTCGAACAATTCGGTCGATGATATCCGCTCCCTGACGGAGCAGGTGCGCATCCCGCCACAGCTGGGTAAATACAAGGTTTATATCATCGACGAGGTGCACATGCTTAGCACACAGGCTTTCAATGCGTTCCTCAAAACGCTTGAAGAACCGCCTCACCACGCCATATTCGTACTTGCGACGACCGAAAAGCAGAAAATCCTCCCGACGATCCTGTCGCGCTGCCAAATCTACGATTTCACCCGCATAACGATCGAAGACATCGTCGAACATCTGCAATACGTCGCTTCGTGTGAAAATATAACCGCCGAACCCGAAGCGTTGAACGTCATCGCCCAGAAAGCCGACGGCGGTATGCGCGACGCGCTGTCGATCTTCGACCAGGTGGTCAGTTTTACGGGCGGCGGCATAACGTACAAAGCGGTAATCGACAACCTGAACGTCCTCGATTACGAATATTATTTCCGCCTTACCGATGCGATACTCAAAGGGGACGTCCGTCCCTGTCTGCTCATCCTCAGCGAGATACTCGGGAAAGGTTTTGACGGGCAAAACATCATCACGGGACTGACGGCTCATTTCCGTGACCTTTTAGTGTGCAGGGACGAAGCGACCCTTATCCTTTTTGAAGTGGGCGCATCCATCCGCGAACGCTACCGGGAGACCGCCAAACGATGCCCCGACAAGTTCCTTTTCAAGGCTATCGAACTGGCCAACCAGTGCGACCTGAATTACCGGAACAGCCGCAATAAACGGCTACTGCTGGAACTTACGCTTATACAACTGTGCCAGCTTACGGTAAGTCCTACGGAGGAGGACGATAAAAAAAAAACGCTGATTAAGCCTGTCGCCGCTTCGCCGCAGCCGGCGACCGTTCAGGACGCATCGCCTGTCGCCGCCGTCCGGCAGGTTGCCGAACAACCGGTTTCTTATGGCGGCAATGTATCGCCGGCCAATCCGCAACCGGCGGGGAATTTAAATCCTGCCCCTGCTCCGACAACCCACTATCCAAGACCGGTGAAACATGTTCCCGAAATCAACGTAAAACAAAAGGAGACTTATAAGATTCCCACACTCCGCAGTACGTCGTTAAAAGATCTGGCCGAAGAAAAAGAGAAAACATCGCAACCGGCGTTCGCAACAACCGACATGCCGGATGCTAACAATAATTTTTCGCAGGAAGAACTTATCAGCTACTGGCTCAAATACGCCGAAAGCCTGACGGTCGAAAAGATTCACCTGAAAAACACGCTGATAAACTGTAAACCGGTATTGAAAGGGGATTTCACGTTCGAAGTGTCGGTCTATAACCCAAGCCAGAAAGATGAAATATCCGACAACAGCACGGAAATCCTGGGTTATCTGCGCAGTAACCTGAACAACAGCCATATAAAAATGGACATCCGCATTGCCGAGAAAGACGAAACGGAAATGATTTATACTTCGACGGAAAAGTATAGTTACCTTATCAAGAGGAATCCGAACCTTGAAAAATTAAAAAACATTTTCAACCTGACGATTGAATAACGGGCGCTCCTGGGGTTTGATTATACGATTCCATAACCGCCTCCATACACTTTTCTTATTTTTATTCCCGGATAATGACTTAAAAAAGTCCTTATCCTTGAGATGGACGAATCCAAATGGTTGTTCAGTCGTGCCGCATCGTCTTTCCAGACGGAAAGGAGCAGTTCTTTACGAGTGATTATTTCATTTTGCCGTTGAAGTAAAACCGATAAAACCGCTATATCCCAGTGGCGAAGTGTATGAATTTCATCATTTATCCCAAGCTCCTGATTATGGAGCGTAATGTGATAACCGTTCAAATTGTATCTTTTCATTTCCGGCGGATGAAGCAACCGGTTTATCTGAGCAAGAAGAACCTGTGGGATAACGGGTTTCCACACATAATTGACGGCTCCCAGACCATACCCTTTCACCTGACTGTCCGCATCATATTCCGTTCCGGTTATCATGATTACCGGAAGGATATGATCCGATTCCCGAATCTTCGCGATCACCTCAAAGCCGCTTATTCCCGGCAGCATGACATCGAGCAGGATAAGCGACGGACGTTCTTTCCCGTATGCTTCAAGCGCTTCCTCGCCGGAAACAACGTGTATTACCGCATAACCGTCTTCTTCCAGGAAATCTTTCAGCGCCAGCGCCGGAACCACATCATCTTCCACTATCAAAATCTTACGGGAAACCATAACCGTTTAAATTATTTCATGATCACGAACCGGCATAAAAACGACGAACTCACTGCCCAGTCCCACGCCCCCGCTATTCGCTTCCACCCTGCCGCCATGCGCGCCAACGATCGATTTAACATAAGTCAGCCCAAGACCGAAGCCCGCATTCCGTCTCACCTCGCGACGACCGGCACGGAAAAACCGGTCAAATACATGTTTAATATCCGATGCGGAAATCCCTATCCCGTTGTCTTTTACGGATATGCACAAGTATTCATCCTGATAGTCGACCGTTATATCAACCACCGGATGATCCCCGTTATACTTTATCGCATTTTCCACCAGATTCTCAATAACATTCGCAAAATGAAGCCGGTCGGCATATAGCGCCGGATGCTCCGGGCGGACGTCAAAACGGATCACGCCCGGTTTATTATTTTGCCCTGCAGCCGGCGTCCCTTCCGGTATGCCGTATTTTTCCGCCAACGATTCCAAAAACGGACGTATTTCTATTTCCGATTTATCAAGCGAGATGGTCGATTTGTCATTATTGCTGATCTGCTGTATGTGGAGCGTATATGCCGTCAGTTTGTTCAGTTCATCCATCGTCAGTTTCGCATATTGCAATACTTTTGCCGTATTTTTTTCAAGATAATGCGGAATCAGCGAGACAAGTGTAACGGCTGCGGATATGGGACGGCGAAATTCGTGCGTCATGGCATCCACCGAATCCCGACGCATCTTTTCCTCTTTCCACTGGCGGAAGATGGTATGGCCCAGATACATCAAACCCACAAGAGCAATAATAATAAGTACGACAGACAACACAAGCTGAATAATCATCCTCCTCAAAATCGCTATAACCGGACTGTCCACGTATGCTTTCACTCCCATACTCCCTATAATATCAATCGTGATCATCCCGGACGGGATATACGAAACAGACGACATATCCGTACGGGATGACGCAATTAATGTGTCTTTCCGAAGATCATAATGCTCGACATAAGAAATTCTTACCGGAAACTTACTTTTCCGTATCTCCCGGAAGAAAAGCTCATTTAAACGCGAAACATTAAGGGGAACCATGTCTTTCAGTGCATATTGGATTATTTTCAGGTTTGCATCAGGATCCTGACGGTCAACAACTATGTCAAAGGAACTCCCATCGTCTGCCCTGACGGTCTTTTTAATAAATCTGGAGGTATCTCCTTTTTCAGGATACATAGCGAAAGCAAAAAAACCTCCTCCACTCTCGCTTCTTTCCGTCAGTTCCATATAGGCGGCTTTTTCTATGGCCGTGTTCATATCAAGGACGATTTCCTTCTCATAGGCATGATACATATTCACAATCCAGTATACCTGATTAGCCACAATAGCCGTCAGGGACACAATCAGAACACTATATACAATTTTTCGCTTCATCTTATAAACATTTCAAAATTAAAATCCAAATGTTGAAGCTACAAAAATACTGTTTTTTTTAAAACGACAGAATCACGACAGAATTTATTTCAATTTTCCGGCTTTTTCTCGAAATTTTATTACTTTATTTGCAGTGTAAATTTTAAAATAAGATTTTTATGAAAAAGAAATTACTGTTTACTGTTGTTTTAATCACAGGAATGATTGCTGCATTTAATATGAATGTAGCAGAAAAGGATTCGGATTCAGGCGACATAAGCCTCCTGAATATCGAAATGCTTTCTTTCGGAGAAACAGAAAACGGGACAAACTGTGTTCTTACCGGAAGCCTTGACTGCCCCATAAACGAAATAAAAGTTCGTTTTGTATGGTAGACCGTCGCATCCATATCTGCTACTTACTGTTTTTGACTGCCTGTGCGGATAAAAACACCGGTATCGTATTCCCCGAAACCGCGACGCTGTCTGTGGCGCATGTATATAATACAGATGTATACATGCGCTACCCATACAGAATCAGAACGGCAGGTTCTTCCGTTTATGTCATGGACCTGCATGCAACGGAATATTATATCCACCGGTTGTCGGGCGAAACAGACGGGAAGTATATCGCCTCGTACGGCATGAGAGGGCAAGGGCCTATGGAACTTTTAGACGCCGAAAACATACGTACGGATTCGGAAAACAGGCTGTGGACGCTTGACGCCAACAGACGGAAATTAGTCGTATGGGATAGTTGCGGACAGGTAGAAATCAATCTAAGTCCGCAACTTATCCGCCCGCTTGATTTTGCTCTGCTGGACGATTCGACATTTATCCTTCCCGATTATACCGGCGAGCATCGTATATGCCTGGTAAATCGTAACGGGGATATCATCAAAAAACTGTTTTCTATTCCCGACAAAAGGCGGCTCCACACCTCCCACACATCTTTAGCGCAGGCATGGCGCTCGTTTATTGACTATAATCAAAAAACAGGCATACTGGCGGTCGTCACCCAACTCGGTCAGGTTATTGAAATATACAACCTGAAAGAGGAACGTCCGATCGCTTCGATAAACGTCGGAAACGGTGCGCCGCAATTCTCGGAAAAACAAAACTATGCCATCCCCGAAGGTATCATGGGATACAGCGACGTATATGTTTCGGACAGCACGATATACGCTCTCTTTTGGGGACATTCGTTCAAAGAGCTATACAGCGGGAAAGTAAACCATGAAGGAGGAAACCGCCTCCAGGTGTTTGACGCCGAAGGTAACCCGCTGAAAGAATACATCCTCGACAGGTATATAACAGGATTCTGCATTGACAAAACGAATGATAAACTTATCGCTTTAGACGTAAACAGCGATCAACCTATAGTCGGATATAATTTTTTAACCAAATAAGCATGAGAATACATCCTTTCATCATCACCGCCCTGATTGCCGTCTGTTTTTCTTCCTGTAAAAACAAACTGAAAAGCGACGCCGTTAAAATTGTTGCCGAATGGAAGGATAAGGAAGTCAAATTTCCCGAAGGCACCCCCTGTTTTTCCATGGGAAAAGACACGACATGCGTGGATTTATACGGCGACAACTGCAAAATCATGCTCTATGTCGATTCGCTGGGCTGCACAAACTGCCGGTTAAAACTATCCGAATGGAAAAAGATCATGCAAGAATCCGATACCGTTTTTACTCGGAAGCCTGAATTTATATTCTTCTTCCAGCCCAAAAAGAAAGACGAAAAAGAGTTAGCGTTCCTGTTCAGGCAAAACGGGTTCCGTCACCCGGTGTTTGTAGACCGGGAAAATAAAATCGGAAAACTTAACGTTTTCCCTTCCAAACCCGAATATCAATGTTTCCTGCTCGACAGGGACAACCGGGTCATAATCGTCGGCAACCCGACACTTAATCCGGGCATTTGG
>JAISYY010000259.1 GCA_031269635.1 Tannerella sp.
GTGAAGAAAAAGTATTATCTTTGCCACATTTGTTATAAATAGAAAAAGTTATGAGAAAAATTTTGTTTTTATTGTCTGCGGCGGTAATGCTGCTTGTTTCGTGTGAAGGCCCGGCGGGACGGGACGGTTTGCCGGGGAAAGACGGGGATGGGCTGTTTTGGTATGTTGAGACATTTACGGTCGGGACGAACGAATGGGAACTGGTGCAGGGACGCCCCGACGATTTCGGAACGTACTTCAGGAAAGAAATCCTTTTGCCCGAACTTGACGAAGCCATATATTCCGAAGGTCATGTGCTGTGTTATATTTTCGACAAGGTAGACGGTCTGGAGGTACAGTCTAATTTGCCTTATGTTAAACCGTTTGGAGAGATTGTCAATGGGAAGGAATATTTCTGGAACGAGACCTATTCTTATGATTTTATACCGGGCAACAAATCCAAGGCAGGATCTGTTATGATTTATGTTAAGTACAGTGATTTTATGACTTCCATACGTCCCGGAACCTGGAAATTCCGTATTGTTTTGAATTATTAAATGGAAAACGGAGTTTTTTTTAAAATGGTAGCCAAAACCCTCTATGGGCTGGAGGATGTGCTGGCAGAAGAGCTTGTTTCGCTTGGGGCGGAGAATGTCGAGGCGGGAAAACGGATGGTATCCTTTACCGGTGACAAGCGGATGCTTTACAGGGCTAATTTTTGTTGCCGTACGGCATTAAGGATTCTGAAACCTGTGTGTTATTTTGAGGCAAATAATGCGGATACGGTGTACCGGGAGGTTAAAAATATGGAATGGGACAGGTATCTGTCGCTTGAAAAGACCTTTACGGTCGATTCCGTTGTGTACTCCGAAGATTTTAACCATTCAAAATTTGTCGCCTATCGCGTAAAAGATGCGATTGCCGATTATTTTAATGATAAATACGGAAAACGTCCTTCCGTGAGGGTTAATAATCCGGATCTCTACGTAAATATCCATATCTCCCGTAACGACTGTACCGTTTCGCTCGACAGTTCGGGCGAGAGCCTGCATAAACGCGGCTATCGTGTCAGCCAGGTTGACGCCCCGCTTAATGAAGTGCTTGCAGCCGGGATGATCCTGAAAACGGGTTGGCGTGGCGAGGCTAATTTCGTTGATCCGATGTGCGGGTCAGGCACGTTGCTTATTGAAGCGGCGATGATCGCCTTGAATATGGCTCCGGGCGTCTGTCGAAAGGAATATGCTTTTGAACGGTGGCCTGATTTTGACAGGGAACTGTTTGAAGAAATATATAATGACGAGTCGGCGGAACGTGCCTTTAAATTCAAGTGCTACGGTTCCGATATTTCCCCGTTAGCGATCGAGAAAGCCATGAAGAATATACGCAGCGCCGGTCTTTCAAAGTATATTGAACTTAAAACCGCGCCTTTCCAGCAATATTCCGAAGCCCCGAAACCGGGAATACTTGTGATGAACCCTCCATACGGGGAACGCATCTCGACGAATGACATCTTTGACTTATATACCATGATAGGCGAACGCCTGAAACACGTCTTTACGGGATATAACGCATGGATGTTGAGTTATAAGGAAGAATGTTTCGACGCGATCGGCCTGCGTCCCAAACATAGATTCAAACTGATGAATGGCGACTTGGAATGTGAATACCGCTGTTATGAACTGTTTGAGGGGAAGAATAAGGAATATAAACGGAGCTTGAAGAACGGCGAAAACCAGCCGGCTTCCCCGTGGGCCGGCAACGGTACGCGGCGGGATGACGGACGCGCAGGGCGTCAGGGAAAGACGGATGACAGGCCGGGACGCTACGACGAAAGCCGTTCGTCCGAGAACAGGAAATTTGCCGAAGAACGCATCGCCTCGAAAAGAACCGAATCGTTCGACAGAGGCAAAAAACTCGTTCAGAAAGTCCGGAATCCGTACGAAAGGGACGATGACAAGCCTTTTAAAAAATTCGGCAAGGAACAGCGTAAACCGTATGACCGGAATCGCAAATCTTAAAAATTTAATTATTTGTAGAACATGAAAGAATAAATTAATATGAGAATGTTATGTAATAAAGCGATTTTTTTACCGGCATTGAGCCTGCTGCTGTCACTGTCTGCTGTCATGGCGCAGAAAAAAGAGCTTACCCTTCAGGAACTTGTACCCGGAGGAAAAAACAGTTATCGTTTTATGCTTCAGTCTGTGGAGCAGTTGCAATGGTGTGGCGACGAATATATTTATGTCAAAGGGGATAGCCTGCTGGCCGCTTTGCCTGCGGGGAAAGAAGAACGTGTCGTCTTTACGAGGGAACAGTTAAACGAAACGCTTGCAGCGGCCGGACTTCCGCCGGTCGGGTTCATGCCTTCTTTTTTTGTGCCTGACGGCAGGAAAGCGGTGATTACATTCGTATATGGGAATAATCGTGTTCATTATGATCCGGGAAAGCGTGAAATAGTTGCCCGTTATGTTTTAGACGGGGACGGCAGCCGCTGGGAATATGATAAGACGAACGGGAATATTGCATTCACCAAGGAAAACAATATATACATAATTACACCCGGTGGAAAGACGGAAACCGTGACCGGCGAAACGGATAAAGGTATCGTTTGCGGGACATCGGTGCATCAGAATGAATTTGGCATACACAAAGGATTATTCTGGTCTCCCAAAGGCGGCGCCCTCGCTTTTTACCGCATGGACGAAACGATGGTGACGGACTATCCTGTCGTTAATGTGGACGAACGGGTGGCTAAAGTCGAACCCTTCAAATATCCGATGGCAGGGATGAAAAGCCATGAAGTGACGGTTGGCGTTTACCGTCTGTCCGATAAACGGACCGTATGGCTGAAGACCGGTTTGCCGAAAGAGAAATACCTCACGAACATAGCCTGGAGCCCGGATGAAAAAAGCCTTTATATAGCGGAACTGAACCGGGGACAGGACACCTGCCGGCTGGTACGTTACAATGCGGAAACGGGCGAGCGCGAGAAGGAATTGTTTGTCGAAACGAATGAGCGTTATGTAGAGCCTCAACAACCCATACTTTTCTTGCCCGGCAACCCGGAACGGTTTATCTGGCAAAGTCGTCGCGACGGGTATAATCACCTTTATCTTTACGATACGGAAGGCAAGATGTTAAGGCAACTGACAGCCGGCAAGTGGCTTGTGAAAAATGTATCCGGCTTTGACGAAAAGGGGACGGCGCTGTTTTTTACGGCTACGGCGCCCCGGGACGTCCGCTCTGCCGAAGAAGGCAGTCCGCTTGAGACTTACGCCTGGCGGCTGGACATCCGGACCGGCAAGCGTACGTGTTTGAACATCAAGGCCGGTGTTCATCATGTCAGCCTGAATACTTCCGCTACGTATATGATAGATTACACCTCCTCGCCGGCGATACCCCGCGATGTGGATATAATCAGCGTGAAAGACGTCCGTGAAGTTAAGTCGCTGTTATCGGCAAAAAATCCTTTTGAAGGTTATCGTATGCCAAACATAGAAGTCGGGACGGTTACTGCCGCCGATGACAAAACAAAACTGTATTATCGTTTGATTACGCCTCCTGATCTGGATGCGGCGAAGAAATATCCGGTGATTGTGTACGTTTACGGAGGCCCCCACGCGCAAGTCGTCACCGGGGGATGGAAGAACGGCGCAGGCGGATGGGAACTGTATATGGCATGTAACGGATATGTTATGTTTTCAATAGATAATCGCGGGTCTGCCAATCGGGGATTTGAGTTTGAAAGCGTTATACACCGTCGTCTTGGCGAAGTGGAAATGGCCGATCAGATGAAAGGAGTGGAATTTCTGAAATCACTGCCTTATGTTGATTCGGAACGTATCGGCGTACAGGGCTGGAGTTACGGGGGGTTTATGACGACAAGCCTGATGCTTGCCTGTCCCGATGTATTCAAAACGGGCGTTGCGGGAGGGCCTGTTATCGACTGGCAGCGTTATGAGATTATGTATGGCGAACGTTACATGGATCATCCCGGAGAAAATCCGGAAGGATATGAAAATTCCAATTTGTTGAATAAGGCGGCTAACCTGAAAGGGCGGTTGCTGCTGATTCACGGCAGCGTGGATCCCGTTGTTGTATGGCAGCACAGTTTGTTGTTTGTCGAGGCCTGTGTCGATGCCGGAACATTTCCCGATTATTTCGTTTATCCCGGTCATCCGCATAATGTGGCCGGGAAAGACCGTCTGCATCTTTATGAAAAGATTACGAGGTATTTTGATGATTTTCTTAAATAACGATGTTTGGGAATTGGCGATTGAATTTTAAATTAATAAATTAGATAGGAATGAATATTTTGTTATTAGGTTCGGGAGGGCGCGAACATGCGTTGGCATGGAAGATAGCGCAAAGCCCGAAAACAGGCCGGCTGTATATCGCGCCGGGTAATGCAGGCACATCTGCCGCAGGTACGAATGTCGGCATAAACGTGAATGATTTCCCCGGAATCAGGGAATTTGTGCTTGGGAATGAAATTGATATGGTCGTTGTGGGGCCGGAAGATCCGTTGGTTAACGGCATATATGATTTTTTTAAAGCGGATGAGGCGCTGTCGGGCGTTCCTGTCATCGGGCCGGGCAAATCAGGTGCGCGTCTTGAAGGAAGCAAGGATTTTGCAAAGGCTTTTATGGTGCGTCATCAGATACCTACTGCACGATATAAGAGTTTTACCGCCGGACAGTTTGACGAAGGTGTCGCATTTCTTGGCACGTTGAAGGCGCCTTATGTGTTGAAAGCCGATGGCCTGGCTGCCGGTAAGGGCGTGCTGATTGTAGATTCGCCGGAAGCCGCCGCCGCCGAGCTGGATAATATGCTGCAAGGTTCGTTCGGCGATGCAAGCCGTACGGTTGTGATCGAAGAATTTCTGGATGGCGTGGAGTGTTCGGTTTTTGTCATAACGGACGGTAAAGAGTATAAAGTATTGCCGGTAGCAAAGGATTATAAACGTATCGGCGAGGGAAATACCGGTCTGAATACGGGAGGTATGGGAGCCGTTTCGCCTGTTCCTTTTGCGGATGAAGCGTTTATGCGGAAAGTGGATGAACGTATTATCCGTCCGACGATCAACGGCCTGAAGGAAGAAGGGATAGATTATAAAGGGTTTATTTTCCTGGGTCTTATAAACGTTGGGGGAGAACCTGTGGTCATTGAATATAACTGCCGGATGGGCGACCCGGAAACGGAAGTTGTGATGCTGCGCATACAGAGTGACCTGGTTGACTTGCTTGAAGGTGTCGCCCGGGGTAATCTCGGAGAACGGGAGTTGCGGGAAGACCCGCGTGCGGCCGTAACGGTTATGCTTGTCAGTGGAGGTTATCCGGAAGCGTATGAGAAAGGAAAAGAGATAAGCGGACTGGAGAACGTGCCGCCGGGAAGTGTGGTTTTTCATGCCGGGACGACGACGGGGAAGGACGGTAAGGTTTATACGGCCGGCGGACGGGTTCTTGCGGTCAGCGCGTATGGTGCGACGAAAGATGAGGCGCTGTCCGTATCATTTATGGGAGCTGATGCGATACGGTTTGATAAGAAATATTTCCGCAGTGATATCGGTTTTGATATTTGATTTTTGAGATATGTTTATGCCCTTCCGGTTGTTTTGATATATAAATATGAGTTATCGTGTTACGGATAAACAGTTCAGGTCATTGTCGGACGACCGGCCGTCGGTGACGCTGACTTTTGTGGCTTGTTTACTGTGTTGGGTTTTATGTTATGTCTATTCAACCGGTTTTCCGCCGGAAAAGGATGAGATGACGATGCCTTTATGGGCGCTTGCCGGAAGGTTTTTCAGCAACGGGTTGTTTGCCTGTTCGGCAGGTTTGTTTATGGCGACGGTTGTTGCATACGTGATGCAGCGTATATGTGATATGGAAATGCTTATACAGAGGCGTACACGTTTACCGTTCATGCTGTTGTTGCTGTTGATAAGTACGAATGTGGGATTGCTGCCGGTGAAAGAAGTTACGGTCATCTCGGTATGTTTTGTGTTTGTGCTTTATGAACTTTTCAAAACATACCAGTCCCCCGTAGCAGCCGGAGTTTTTTTTAATGTGGGCGCGTTGACGGGTTTTGCAGGTTTGTTTATGCCGCAGGTATTATGGTTTATTCCGCTTTTATGGATGGGTATGTACCGCTTTCGTTCGTTGAGCCTCAAAAACTTTATGGGGTTGCTTGCCGGAGTGTTTACCGTCTATTGGATTGTGAGCGCGTGGTGTCTGTGGAAGCATGACTATTACATGTTTGTATCTTTATACAACGGGTTGACGAATTTTAAAATTTTACCGGCAGAAATATTTCAATATGACCGGATGGGTTTCTTCGTCTTCCTATTATTTTTTGTACTGTCCTTTTTCCATGTCAGAATGGATATGTATAATAACCGTGTACGTGTCCACCGGATTTTATCTTTTTTACTTGATATGTCCGTCTGGTCATTGCTTCTGGTATTGTTGTACGGAGATGATTCGGAATCGTTTCAGATGCTGTTATACCTTCCTTCGTCTGTCCTGATTGCTTATTTTCTGGAAAATATCGGACGCAGATGGCGTTTTGTCCTGTATTATTTGATGCTGTTGAGCTGGCTTGCTTCATTCATATTACGTATATGGAGGTTCTGATAGAGTACAGTTATGCAGGCGTTTTTATCGCGGCGTTTCTCGCTGCGACGGTCTTGCCGTTCAGTTCGGAAGTCGTGTTGACCGGCGTGCTTGTGGGTGGAGCGTCGTACTGGCCATGTCTGGTCGCGGCGACTGTCGGGAATTTTCTCGGAGGCATGACCTGTTACTGGCTGGGAATGTTGGGTAAAACGGAATGGATAAAAAAATACCTGCGTCTTGATATAAACAAGTTGGAACGTGTTCGGATTCGGATAAAAGATAAAGGCGCGTGGGTAGGATTCTTTGTCTTTTTACCCGGTATAGGTGATTTTATTGCTGTCGCACTCGGCTTTATGCGGGCGGATGTCCGGATCGTCGCCATTTCGATGTTTGCCGGAAAAGCGTTGCGTTACTGGGTATGGATGGAGCTGGTTTATAAAGTGCAGGAAATTGTTACGGTTGCAGCAGTCTAAATTCATATCCTTCGTTTAAAAGCCATTCGATGGATTTCGGAAGGGCTTCTTCGATTCGTCCGATAGCTTTCAACGAGTCATGAAAAACGATGATCGAACCGTTGCGCGTATATCGTTTCACATTGTTAAAGACACCTTTGGCTGTCATGTGCGGGCTATAATCGCGGGTTACCACATCCCACATAATTATCTTAAAGAGTTTACGCAATCTTAATACTTGCGAAAAACGCATGTGCCCGTGCGGGGGCCGGAATAAATCGCTGTCAATGTATTTGGATGCTTCCGCAATATTGCGGATATAATTTTTTGACATGAACTGTATTCCCTGTATATGATTAAATGTGTGATTGCCGGTGTGATGACCGCGTTCCGTCAACATGCGGTACAGTTCGGGATATTTACACACATTTTCCCCAACACAAAAGAACGTGGCTTTTATCCCGTATTTGTCAAGCGTATCAAGAATCCATGGCGTCATTTCCGGGATAGGGCCGTCATCGAAAGTCAGGTATACGCTTTTTTTCTGTCCTTTTGGCGAAGGTATTCGCCAAAAGGAACCCGGAAAACACCAGCGGTAAATCCGTGGAGGTTGTTCGATCAACATCGTTTATTACTTCTTTTGACTTGAATCAAGTTGCAAAGAATATTTGTTGAACCGCTCAACATACGATTGAGCAAATTCTTTGTCATATTGTAAGCTGATTGACAGAATGTCCCTCATTACTGCCAGGTTATAGTTTATATTTCGCAGGAACGATTCGCGTTGCGACGGTTTGAGGCGAAGCATCCAGTCAACCTCGATCATACATCTTTCTACCATTTTCGCTGTGATAAATTTAGCCTTTTCTATCTCTCCCAGAGAAAAATAAAGTCTGGCTATCGGATAAACGGAAATGTCGTAAGGAATGTTTTCTTCGGGCATCACTTCCATGCAACGGTCGAGCACTTTAAGCGCACTGTCACGTTTCTCTTCTTTCATAAGCGTTTCGGCAAGATCGGCAAATAATACCTGACGGTATGATTTGCACATCCTCATGGTGTTTTCTTCGAGATAGACGCCCGGTTTATCAATCCCGCCCCATTTGAATTTGTTCATGATATTGTCATACATTTTCCTTGTGTTAATGGGAATATCATGTTCCGTCGTATTCATGGGCACTAACTGGAAGGCAAGTCCTGTTTTTTGTATGTTATTGCCGGCATAACCGTAGAGGTATCCCGGTATGGAAGATGCATAATAAATCGGGCGCTCCCATTTGTTCGTATTGATCATATCCATCGTAATCACTTCCACCTTCGTAAGATGATTTTTTCCTCCAAAATCGAAGATCATTTCCTTTTCGATATAAGGTTCATATTCTTTATTTACGGTTTTATTTTTCACGATGTTGGCCGAATCTATGCGAAGCACGAATTTGGAAGAAGGTATATAGTCAATCTTCGTATCCCCGTATGGATATTTATGCCTGTCGTCATCGCTTTTTATAAAGTTGAGGGCCGTGCTTATGCCGATGGGTTTGGGATGCTCATCCGGGGATATTATATAAATCGCCTCGCGTTTGCCCTGCAGATAATCTTTATGAGTCCATGATATCGGCAAGGGATCGGAGTTGTAAGCCTGGCGTTTCATCTGGTTAATGTACCAGTCTGTCTGGAGATAGCTGGTGTTGCATACGCGTACATCCGTGCGGGCGCCTTCGACCTCCTGCACATACCATAACGGGAAGGTGTCGTTATCTCCGTGCGTAAATATAATTGCGTTGGGGTCGCACGATTCGAGGTAGTTGCGGCCGAAATCACGCGCAACATAGCGTCCCGAGCGGTCATGGTCGTCCCACGTCTGAGAGGCCATTTGCAACGGCACAAGAAGGCATATCAGCGATGCCGCCG
>JAISYY010000395.1 GCA_031269635.1 Tannerella sp.
CAAGGAACTGAAAAGCAAACTCCTCCCCGGTTCGTCGGTAAGCAATCCCATTGATATCCTGGGAACAGGCGAGCCAAAACACCTGGCTACGGCTATTGATTACTGCGAAAAGAAATTCGGGGAAATTGACGGTATCGCCGTCATCTTCGGTAGTCCCGGCCTGACGCGCGTGTACGAAGCTTACGACGTGCTGGACAAAAAAATGCGCACATGTGTCAAACCCATCTTCCCGATATTGCCTTCGGTAAGTACCGCCCTGGATGAAACCGGCTTCTTCGTGAAAAAAGGACACGTGAACTTCAGCGACGAAGTAGGACTCGCCAATGCACTGACCAAAATACTCAAGACCCCGCATCCGCTGGCAAACAGCCTCGAACTCAAAGGAGTCGACATTCCTCTGATAAGGCGTATCATCGACAACATTCCCGAATCGGGGTATATCGCGCCCGGAGATGTGCAGAAACTGCTGAAGGCAGCCGGCATTCCAATGGTCGAAGAACGGGTTTCGGACAACTGGGACGAGGTATGCGACTTCGCAGGAAAAACCGGTTATCCCGCAGTCGCCAAAGTTGTCGGGCCTGTACATAAATCGGATGCAGGAGGCGTCGCCCTGAACATCCGTTCGCAGGAACATCTCGAAATCGAATTTAAACGGTTAATGCGCATCCCGGAAGCCGTCGCCGTCATGGTACAGCCGATGCTGAAAGGTATGGAACTGTTTGCCGGAGCCAAATACGAAGAAAAATTCGGGCATATTGTCCTGTGTGGACTGGGAGGCATCTTTGTGGAAATATTTCAAGACATCGCATCCGGGCTTGCCCCGCTTGCAACGGAAGAAGCGCTCTCCATGATACGCTCGCTGAAAGGATACCAGGTGTTCGAGGGGGCGCGTGGACAAAAAGGGATTGATGAAAATCAGTTTGCACAAATAATCGTACACCTGTCCGCCCTCCTGCGCTTTGCTACCGAAATCAAGGAGCTTGATATCAACCCGCTGCTCGCTACGGAAAAAGGCATCATAGCCGTCGATGCAAGAATAAGAATCGAAAAAAGTTTCTGAAGTATGGCAGGAGGAATGAAGCGGCTGGCAAAAGAAACGGCCATTTACGGGTTAAGTACCATCATCGGGCGGTTTCTTAACTGGATGCTGGTGCCTGTGTATACCTACAAACTCGAAAGTACGGGAGAATACGGTATCGTCACAAACATCTACGGCATCACCGCCCTGCTCATGGTCTTGCTGACTTACGGTATGGAGACCGGCTTCTTCCGCTTCATCAATAAAAAGGAAGAAAAAGAACCCATGCGGGTATACGCCTCCGCGTTATACAGCGTAGCCTTCACTTCCCTTCTTTTCCTGGCCGGCGTCCTGACATTCCTTAAACCTGCAAGCGAAGCGCTCGGATACGCCTCTCATCCGGAATATATCGGCATGATGGCCTGTCTCGCGGCGATGGACGCCTTTTGCTGCATCCCGTTTGCCTGCCTGCGCTATAAAAACAGGCCGGTACGTTTCATGACAATCAAATTGCTGAATATCGGCTTGAACATCGGCCTGAACATTTTCTTCCTCGTCATTTGCCCGGAAATCAGCGCCCGCCATCCCGAATGGATCAGCTGGTTTTACCGTCCCGATTATGGCGTAGGATACATTTTCATAACGAACATATTTACTTCCGCCTTAACATTCGCAATGCTTATCCCGGACATGATGCCGGGATTCCGTGCAAAATTTGACGTGCGGCGGCTCCGGGAAATGCTGCGTTATTCCTTTCCCATACTCATACTCGGCCTTGCGGGAATACTGAACCAGACGGCCGATAAAATCCTTTTCCCCTTCCTGTTTGACGACAAAGACTATGCAAACTCGCAACTGGGAATATACGGCGCTTGTTTCAAGATTGCGGTCGTAATGGTCATGTTCCTGCAGGCGTTCCGTTACGCCTACGAGCCGTTCATCTTCTCTAAAAACAAAGATAGCGACAACAAAAAAACATACGCCGGGGCAATGAAATATTTCATCATATTTTCGCTCATTATTTTTACGGGCGTGATGTTTTACCTGGATCTGCTGAAACACCTGGTGCCGGAAAATTATTACGCGGGGCTTATCGTCGTGCCGATCGTTATGCTTGGGGAACTGTTTTTCGGCATTTACTACAACCTGTCCGTCTGGTACAAACTGACCGACCGGACGCAGTGGGGCGCTTATTTCTCAATCGCAGGATGCGCCGTTACCATTGTAGTCATCATCGGGTTTGTGCGGCATTACGGCTTCATCGCATGTGCGTGGGCTTCGTTTGCAAGCAATCTGCTGATGATGCTCCTGTCCTACTTCACCGGCCAGAGGAAGTTTCCGGTAAACTACGACCTGCGTTCCGCATTTACTTACGGTCTGATCGCCGCAATATGTTACGCCGCAGGTATGATGCCGCAAATAGATTCCATATTTTTAAGGCTCGCATACCGCACCGTCATCCTTGCGGTTTTTATCGGAATATTCATAAAAAAAGACCTCCCCCTGTCCGAAATTCCATTTATAAGAAAGATCATGAAATGAGAACTGTTTATTTGTCCTGCAAAAACAGGGATTATTTCATTAAATCCCAATTATTTTTCGTAAATTTGCGCCCGAATCGGAGAAATATCCACGGTATATACAACAAAAACAAATTATAAATCACTGACAAACAATTATGAAATTGAAAATAAGAATTTTATTGCTGCTACTTATTATTGGAATGAATAACGTTTACGCCGACGAAGGCCAATGGATCATATCCGAACTCCACGAACAAAATTTAGCCCGCATGAAAGAACTTGGATTCACACCCGGTTACGAACATCTTTATGATAAGGATTCGCCATGTGTAGCAAATGCTGTTGTTATCTTCGGCGGAGGGTGTACCGGAATAACCGTTTCGGAGACAGGACTGATCTTCACGAACCACCATTGCGGGTACAGTCCGATTCAGCAACTCAGCAATGTGGAAAATGACTACCTGAAAAACGGTTTCGTTGCACAAAATATCGAGGACGAGCTTCCCGTCAAAGAATTAAGCGTCCGCTATCTTAAAGAAACGATCGACGTGACCGACAGCATTATCCCTAAAATATCGCATATCGAAGATGAATACAGGCGCATTGTTGCGGCAGATTCAATCGGAAACGTAATAATGGAATCCTTCGGGAATGAACGTTTCGCCGAAGTCGAAATCATCCCTTTTTACAGCATGAACAAATACTACCTGGTCGTATACAACGTATACAACGATGTACGCCTGGTTTTTGCGCCGCCGTCTTCACTCGGCAAATTCGGAGGCGACACCGATAACTGGATGTGGCCGCGCCATACCTGCGACTTTTCCGTCTTCCGCGTATATGCCGGCGCCGACAACATGCCGGCTGAATACGATGCGGACAACCGCCCCTACCGCCCGGATTTTTTCGCTGAAATATCCATACAGGGTTATCAGGAAAAGGATTTCGCCATGACGATCGGTTTCCCCGGCAGTACGGACCGCTACCTCTCGTCCTGGGGAACGCAACAGCGTATCAAAAGCACGAACGAACCCCGGATCGAAGTGCGTGGCGTAAAACAGGAGATATGGCAGCAAGCCATGCGGTCGGACGACGCCATACACATTAAATACGCATCCAAATATGCCGAAAGCGCCAATTACTGGAAAAATTCCATCGGGATGAACCGCGGCCTCATGAACCGGGACGTTATCGGACGCAAGCAAAAAGAAGAAGACGCCTTTGACAAATGGGTACAGTCTTCCGGCAGAAAAGATACGTACGGCGATATCCTTAACCTGCTTGAGAAAAACTATACTTCCACGAACGAACAGCGGAAATACCTTACGTACCTTACCGAAACTTTTGCTTACGGCGCCGAAATCATACGTCTCACGAGAATGTTCGGGCAAATTGACAACAGGAACCTTTCGACGGTAGAAATAGAAGAAATAATGAATGACCGTATCCGTCCTTTTTTCAAAAATTACGATCCGGAACTGGATAAAAAAGCGCTTGCTGCGATGATGAAAATCGTCAAAGAACGTATCCCTGCGGAATACCTGCCCGACATTTACTCCGAAATAGATAAAAAGTACAAAGGCAATTATGAACGTTACACAAACGATTTGTTTGCAAAAACCGCCGTCCTGTCCGAAGAAAAAATGGTGGAACTGCTGAAAGATAAAAAGAAATACAGCAAGTACATAAAGAAAGATCCTGCCGCACGGCTGTCTTGGTCCATCATCATGACAATAATGGAGATCGCACATGCCCTGGGCGATGCCGAATTCGAAATCAGTAAAGGAAAACGCCTGCACCTGGCCGGCCTCCGGGAGATGTACCCCGACAGCATCTTTTATTCGGATGCAAACTTCACGATGCGGTTAAGCTACGGTTCGATCGGGGGATACCGCCCTTTTGATGCGACATGGTACGACTATTACACCACATCAAAGGGATTACTGGAAAAAGCAGACTCTTCGAGCCATGAATTTTGGATTCAACCGGAAATAATTGACCTTGTAAAGGAACGTGATTTTGGAAATTACGCCAACAGGGACGGGGAACTGCAACTGTGCTTCCTTTCCAACAACGATATCACCGGCGGCAATTCGGGCAGTCCCACGTTCGACAAAAACGGCCGGGTGATAGGACTGGCGTTCGACGGGAACTGGGAAGCCATTAGCGGCGACATCTCATTCGAGACGGAACTGCAACGCACCATAAGCGTAGACATGCGTTACATCCTGTGGATCATCGAAAAATGGGGCAAATGCCCGCGTATCATCAATGAACTGAAAATAATAAACTGACAGCGTCCCGGAGCAGGCGACAATCATTATGTTCTTTTCACTCATCGTCCCCATATATAACCGTCCCGGCGAAGCGCGTGAACTCCTGGAGAGCTTATCGCAGCAGACTTATACGGATTTTGAACTCGTGCTGATAGAAGACGGTTCGTCCCTGCCTTGTGCGGACGAAGTGGAAAAATTCCGGGCAACGGTCAACATCAACTACATTGTAAAAGAAAATTCCGGCCGGAGCGATACCCGCAACGCCGGCATGAAACAGGCGAAAGGCGAGTATTTCATTTTTTTCGATTCCGACTGCATCATACCGCCCCGTTATCTTGAAACGGTGAACCGTATGTTGAAAGAAGATTATGCCGACTGTTTCGGCGGTCCCGACAGGGAACATCCGTCATTCAGCGTGATGCAAAAAGCCATCAACTACGCCATGACTTCTTTCTGGACAACAGGAGGCATACGCGGCGGAAAAGTAAACATGGAAAAGTTCAAACCGCGAACGTTTAACATGGGATTTTCACGCGCCGTATACGAAAAAGTCGGTGGGTTCAAAGATATGTACGGCGAAGATATAGACCTGAGCATACGCATCAATAAAGCCGGATTCACCACGAAACTGTACCGCGGCGCGTTCGTTTACCATAAACGCCGCGTCAGCCTGAAACGGTTTTATAAACAGGTCCATATTTTCGGCCAGGCGCGTATAAATCTTTATAAATTATATCCGGATTCATTAAAACCGGTACATACGTTACCTGCACTTTTCGTACTGGGAAGTATTGCCGTAACCGTACTGGCCTTCGTCCTTTCGGCATGGTTCCTTGTCTTTCCCGCCGTTTACATTTCGCTCCTCTTTTCCGATTCCCTGCTAAAAACCAAAAGCGTACGAATCGCAGGACTTTCCCTGATCGCTTCATTCATACAAATATTCGGATATGGATTCGGATTCATAACATCTTTTATCCGGAAAATAATATTTCGCAAAGGGCCGGAAGATTCGGAAACGATTAAAAAAGTCTATAAATAGAACACTCCAAATGTAAACGCCTGCTTTTTAACCAACAATAACATGCGTTTATTTGTGCGATCTATTTTATATGCCTAATTTTGTAATCAATTTAAATTTGTAACAAATTCACAGTGTTTATGAACAGTACAAGCCAATATTTATTAGGATACGGTATACGTCCTTCCATTCAACGCATCGCAATCATGCGCTATCTAACGGATAACAGAACGCACCCTACAGCAGATGAAATATATGAATCCATGCGAAAACAAATACCCACCCTGTCGAAAACAACAGTATATAATACATTGAAACTGTTCGTGGAACAAGGTGCGGCAACATACATCGGAATTGATGAGAAGAACGCCCGTTTTGACGGATGCGTAAAACCTCATGCCCATTTCCGCTGCAAGCAATGCGGTAAGATCATCGACCTGGATATGGATATAGAGAATCACCTGCCCGTAAATTTCCGCGGAACGATCGACGAAGCCTATTTCTATATCAAAGGAACTTGCGAAGACTGCAACTTAG
>JAISYY010000275.1 GCA_031269635.1 Tannerella sp.
CCGCCGGCGACAACGTAATTATAGAAGACATCCTGCCGCCGTACCTGAACTATGCAGGCGGAGCCACAATAATCAAAGGCAGCGGCACGCCGCCCTCCGTTCCGTCAACGCAGCCCGGCGTTCCCAATCGCGACGTCCTGAAATTCACGGTAACCGTTGCCGCCCCATACGACACCGCCCGGGTCAGCTTTAAAGCGACGCCCGCGCAGGGCGCTTCGGCCTCGCAGTCGCTCTTCGTCAACACCGCTTACGTGACGGTGAACGGTACGATCATTGTGCCGACGAACAGCACCTATCACCAGGGCGCGGGCGTCTCCGTCGTAACATTCTCGGCCGTTGCGGGCGGCAGCATCTACAACGCCGACTGCCAGGCGCTCGACTACCGGACGTCGCCGCGTGCGGGCGTACTGGTCGTCCCTGACAGCGGTTACGTCTTTGTGGGCTGGAGCCATGACAAATACCTCTCGCTACGCGGCGAAGTGATCCCCGCCGATTCGGGAATCATGTGCCTCGACAGCCTGGTGATATACGGCAACGTCGAACTCCGCGCCAACTTCGCGCCGGACGGCGCCGCTCAGGAGGAAAATGATCTCATCCCCGGCAAACCCGGCGAGACGGACGAAACAGGCGATAAGATATGGTCACACGATGAAACGCTGTACGTCCGTACGAAGAAAGACGTCATGGTACGCATCTACACGCCGGACGGTGTCCTTCGCCGCCAGTTCGTCACCGCCGCCGACGGCGTCACGACCCTCCGCCCCGGACAGGGCCTTTATATCGTTACGCTCAATGGGGGAACGGGATGCAAAGTGATTATTAGTGAATAGTTATTCACTATTCGTTATCCACCTTTGCATCGTGAAAAGCAAATGGGAGGATTGTCGGTTTCCCTGCAATCCTCCCATCTGTCAAATTAAAAATCCTGTTATTTCATATATGCCGTCAACTTCCATAAGTTAGTCTCCGTGTCCTTGATGAGTTTTGATACTAACGAAACGGTGCCGGAATCGTTGGCTGCAAATGCCAGCTTCAATATGTTGCGCGATTTCTCCAACAACGTTTTCAGCGAAGCGATAACATGATTCAATCCGGTTTCCCAGTCCGAAACGCCGGAGATTTCCTTGATGCCGGAGATTTTGATATATTCGGAAAAGCGGTTTTCCGGATGTTCTCCCAGCATGACGATCCGTTCTGCTATTTCATCAATCGCCGAAGCTTCATTGTTGTAGTATTCTTCATACAGTTCGTGCAATTCATAGAATTTATCACCCTGTATGTCCCAGTGCAAACCTCTCAGGTTTGTGTAATAAACCTGATGATTAGCCAATAAATCGTTTAAACCGTCAACAATTAGTTGAACTGAATTTAACTCTAAACCGATAAAATTTTTTGTACTCATAATTTTAAATTTTAATGTTACTGAATTATTTTGTTTCTGTCGTGCAAATATAATTCTTTTTTTATCATTTGTCAAATTGATTATTTTTATATTTGTATCGAATTTATCAATAAAAATAAAAGATATGACTATTCAACAGTTAGAGTATATAATCGCAGTCGACAATTACCGACATTTTGCAAAGGCGGCCGAGGCTTGCTATATCACACAGCCGACGTTAAGTATGATGATTCAGAAACTGGAAGATGAGTTGGACGTAAAGATATTCGACCGGATGGTTCAGCCCGTTGTACCTACCGGAATCGGAAAGAAAATAATTCAGCAGGCGCATACCTCCATTTATCATTTCAACCGGATAAAGGAGCTTGTAACTGACGAAAAGGATATCCTGACGGGGGATTTTAAAATGGGTATCATTCCTACAATCGCAACGTATCTCGTGCCTGAATTGCTGCGGCTTGTCAGCGAATCGGAGGCGGGAATAAACCTGCTGATGCAGGAAATACCTACATCCGTGATGGTAGAAAGTATATTAAACGGGAAAGTTGACGGCGGACTGGCGGCTACCCCGTTGAAAAATCCGCTCTTAGTCGAAATCCCTGTCTATTATGAGAAGTTTTATGCGTATATTTCCCCCGAAGACAACGTTTCCGAGGAGGAGGAGATAGACCTCAGTAATATTGATATACAGAAGATATGGCTTTTGGATAATATCCACTGCCTGCGCGGACAGGTGGAATCTCTCTGTAAAAGGAAGAAGGAGAACAGTCAGCACCGGACGGTAAATTATGAGTCCGGGAGTTTGGACACGCTTATAAACATTGTCGACTACAACGGCGGCCTCACGATTATCCCCGAAATGACGGCCATGGGCCTGCCGGAAGAAAAACAAAACAACCTTCGGAAAATAAAAGGCGATATCTCGGTCAGGGAAATAAGCCTGGTTGTAAGCAGCAATTTTGTGCGGCAAAGAATGGCCGGCGCCATTGTCGGCATGATCAAAAAGACCGTCCCGAAATCAATGCAAGACCCCGCACTCGGCAAGTATGTGATTGATGTTCATTACTGAAAAAAGAAACGTCTTTCGTGCTGACAGATAAATAATGTATAGATGAAAAAATTCTTCTTCTTTTGGGGATTCCTGTTCCTCCCGTTTTTCGCAGTCGCACAAGTAACAACGGATCCGGAAGTCGTTACGGAATCGGGCACGGTTCGGGTAATTTTCGATGCGGCAAAAGGGAATAAAGGTCTTCAGGGATATACGGGTGATGTTTATGCCCATACGGGAGTTATTACGGACAGAAGCGTTAACGGTAGCGACTGGAGATATGCTCCGGCATGGGGCGACAACCGGGAGAAATATAAACTGACGCCGATGGGGAATGACTTGTGGCAACTGACAATCGCTCCCGACATTCGCGCATATTACGGCGTTCCCGAAACGGAAAAGATACTGAAACTCGTTTTCGTCTTTCGCAGCGGAGACACA
>JAISYY010000282.1 GCA_031269635.1 Tannerella sp.
GCCATGGGGAATTATTATTTTTTAGCCTTCGATTTGGGGGCAACCAGCGGACGTTCGATACTCGGTGTTTTTGACGGTGTCAATTTCGAAATGAAAGAACTGACACGTTTTTCCAACACGATTATGGAACTTCACGGAAAATATTACTGGGACATATTCGGTCTTTACAAGTCATTGAAAGACGGGTTGGCCGAATGTGCCAAACAAAACATAAAACTGACATCCATCGGTATCGACACCTGGGGGGTGGACTTCGGATATGTCGGGAAAGACGGAACCCTCCTGGGGTTGCCCCGCGCCTACCGCGACCCCTATACCGACGGTGCGCCCGAAGACTACTTCAAACTTTTGTCGCGTGAGAAAGTGTACGGACTTACCGGCATACAGATTATGAACTTCAACAGCCTCTACCAGTTGTACCGCGCTAAAGCGGAAGATTTCTCCCCGCTGGCGCAGGCGGACAAGATACTGTTTATGCCGGATTTGCTGTCGTACATGCTGACGGGGAAACAGGTCTGCGAATATACGGAAGCCTCCACTTCGCAAATCCTCAATCCGGCGACGCGTCGCTTTGAACCGTCGCTTCTCGAAGTGATAGGGCTGTCGCCTTCGCTGTTGCATCCGCTCGTTGACCCGGGCGCTGTGATCGGAACGTTGACCGATGCGCTGGCAGAGGAAACGGGCGTCGGCAAAGTGCCGGTTGTAGCGGTTGCGGGACATGACACGGCATCGGCCGTCCTTGCCGTTCCGGCCGAAAACCCGAATTTCGCTTATCTGAGCAGCGGAACCTGGAGCCTGATGGGTGTTGAGACGGAAACGCCCGTATTGACGGCAGAATCTTATGAGAAAAACTTTACCAATGAAGGCGGCATAGAAGGAACAACCCGTTTCCTTAAAAATATAACGGGAATGTGGCTCCTCGAACAGTGCCGCAAGGAATGGGAGAAGGAAGGTCGCAAATATTCTTACGCCGAAATCATGGATATGGCCGTGCAGGCGGAGGGCGTGAAAGCGTATGTGAATCCGGACGATCCGCGCTTGGCCAATCCGGCAAGCATGAGCCGGATGATCGCCCGGATTTGCGAAGAAAACGGCATGACGCCGCCGGCAACGGACGCCGAATATATCCGCTGTATTTTCGAAAGCCTCGTGCGCCGTTATGTGGAAGTCATTGGTATGCTGTCGGGGATGATCGCATTTCCCATCGAAAAACTGCATATCATAGGAGGCGGTTCGCAGAACGACCTGATTAACCGGATGACGGCCGACGCGCTTGGCATCCCTGTCGTGGCAGGGCCTTCCGAAGCTACGGCTATCGGCAACTGCATGATGCAGGCCAAAGCCGCAGGGCTGGTCAAAGACCGCTGGGAGATTCGGAAGATTATAGCGAAATCCTTTTCCGTAAAAACATTTATACCCGGAGAATCCGGGAAATAATAAAAATAATAACTATATTAATTAATTAAAACAGTAAACAGATGAAAGACAGCACAATTAAAAATGCGTATGAAGCAGCAAAAGAACGTTACGCCGAATTAGGCGTCGACACGGAAAAAGCGATAGAAAGCTTGAAAAAAATATCCTTATCCCTGCATTGCTGGCAGACGGACGACGTCACCGGTTTTGAAAACCAGGGCGGCGAGCTTACCGGCGGTATCCAGGTGACGGGAAATTATCCCGGACGCGCCCGTAGTATCGACGAATTGCGGGCGGATATAATCAAAGTTACCTCTTTAATTCCGGGATCGCACCGTTTGAGTTTGCACGAGATTTACGGTGATTTCGGCGGTAAGGCCGTTGACCGCGACCAGGTTGAACCCAAACATTTCCAGAGCTGGATGGACTGGGCAAAAGAAAGCAACTTGAAACTGGATTTTAATTCCACCTCTTTTTCACATCCCAAAAGCGGTAACTTGACGCTGGCAAATCCCGATAAGGGAATCCGCGATTTCTGGATTGAGCATACCAAGCGTTGCCGCAAAGTAAGCGAGGCCATGGGTAAATACCAGGGAGATCCCTGTATCATGAACTTGTGGATACATGACGGGAGCAAGGAAGTGCCGGCTAATCGCCTGAAGTATCGCCAGATACTCGAACAGTCGTTGGACGAGATATTCGCCGTGAAATACAGGAACATGAAGGACTGTATCGAAGCGAAACTGTTCGGTATCGGCCTCGAAAGCTACACGGTAGGTTCTTACGATTTCTACCTCGGATACGGAGCGAAAAAAGGCAAGATCGTAACGCTTGATACGGGACATTTCCACCTGACCGAAAGCGTAGCCGACAAGATTTCTTCCCTGTTGCTGTTTACCCCGGAGATCATGCTGCACGTAAGCCGCCCGATTCGCTGGGACAGCGACCATGTTGTCATCATAAACGACGACCTGCTGGACCTTACCCGCGAGATTGTCCGTTGTAATGCACTTAACCGCATCCATATCGGGCTGGATTATTTCGACGCTACGATAAACCGTATCGGCGCTTACGTTATAGGTACGCGTTCTACACAGAAAGCTTTGTTGATGGCGCTTCTTGAACCGCAGCGGAAGTTGCAGCAATATGAAGCGAAAGATCAGCTGTTCCAGCGCCTTGCATTGCAGGAAGAATTGAAAAGTATGCCCTGGAGTGCCGTTTGGGATATGTTCTGTTTGCAAAACGATGTACCTGCCGGCGACAATTATATTGCCGAGATTGAAAAATATGAAAAGGCGGTAACATCCAAAAGAAAATAGTTATAATCGGCAGGTAATGCGGGAGACGGTTGGTTGGAGTCTCCCGCACTTGCCTGTCTAATACTATAATGATATGAATACATTCATCGGATTGTTAATAATAGCGGTCGGCAGTTTCGGACAGTCGAGTTCGTATGTGCCCATCAATAAAGTGAAAAACTGGTCGTGGGAGAGTTTCTGGCTCACGCAGGGCGTTTTTGCCTGGCTCATTTTTCCGTTACTCGGCGCTTTGCTGGCCGTGCCGGAAGGCAGCAGCCTCGGACAGATACTGTCCATCGACTCTTCCGCAGCGTTGAAAGCGCTGTTTTTTGGCGTTTTGTGGGGAGTAGGAGGCTTGACCTTTGGCCTTAGTATGCGTTATCTGGGTGTGGCGCTCGGACAGTCGATCGCGCTCGGAACCTGTTCCGCTTTCGGTACGATTATCCCGGCGGTCATGGAAGGGACAAGTCTCTTTGAGGGCAACGGACTTATTTTGCTGACAGGCGTATGTATTACGATTGCAGGCATTGCCGTCATCGGTTATGCAGGCGGCTTACGCGCCAAAAACATGTCGGAGGAAGACAAGAAAAAAGCGATTAAGGATTTTGCACTGACGAAAGGCCTTCTTGTCGCATTGCTTGCGGGCGTTATGAGCGCCTGTTTCGCTTTGGGGCTTGAGGCGGGGAAACCATTGGTTGTGGAGGGTATGAACAATTTGTTCATGACTTTGCCCGCCACATTGATGGTCACCTGCGGCGGATTTATTACAAACGCCGCATACTGCCTGTTTCAGAATACAAAAAATAAAACGTTCGGCGATTACGGCAAGACGTCTTTGTATGCAAACAATCTCCTGTTTTGCGCTTTGGCCGGACTGTTATGGTATTCTCAATTTTTCGGCCTGGGAATGGGAAAAAGTTTCCTCGAACCCGGAAGTGTCATGATGGCCTTCTCGTGGTGTATCCTGATGGGGCTGAATGTAACGTTCAGCAATGTATGGGGTATCTTGTTGAAAGAATGGAAAGGCGTATCCAAAACTACGGTTTTCATATTGCTGGCAGGTCTCGCCATCCTGATATTTTCACTTATATATCCTAATTTGTAGCAACTTTTTTTTTCATAATATATAAATTAGATTGTGAACAAGGGGATGAGTATCTTTGCCTGCGAGTTTGAGCGGTATGATGTGAGGTAGTCCGGGGAATTGGGCGTGTCAAAAGCAGGCGTTTCCTGCGACGGCGAAGTATATTTCAACCTATTCACATGCAAAAAGTCCAGCTATCCCGTGATAGCCGGACTTTTTTTTGAAAAGATTGTCTATAAGCTGCGGAAACGGGTTTGTTACTTTATGCTTATCTTCCGGGCGATGCTGTTGTTAAGGGTTACGATGTAGAGGCCTTGCGGAAGTTCAATCTTTGTCTCTCCTGCAGACAGGATCGTATGCGACTCCCGTAATATGCCGTCGGCGGTGTATATCTTTACAATATTGCCGGTTTTGTTTGTCCGGATATGGAGTTTGTCCATAGTCGCCCATATCATGTCTTCGCTTGCCATCTTTGCTCTTTCCGCGTTCTCGTGTCCGCTGTAGAGGAAGTTTGCGTAAAAATACAGTTCACCGGTTGACCCTTCCGGTATGGTGACCGTCTGTTGCGGCTCATCGCCGTTTGATCCGGTCCATCCGGTGAAGACGTCTCCTTCCTTTTCGGAGGCTTCGAGTGTGATAGCCTCTGATTTTACGGTATAAGACAGCGGGTTATTTCCCGGAATTTCAGCGCCGTTGAGATAATAGTGTATGGGATATTCTTCGAGTTCAAAAGCGGCATGCAGTTCTACGTCGCCGTAAACGGTGAGCGTGTCATAGCGCATGATTCCTTTCCGGCCGCCGATTAATTTCCCCTTCAGCGATATATAATCGTCATAGCTCCAGCCCGC
>JAISYY010000349.1 GCA_031269635.1 Tannerella sp.
CACGACATCCTCAATAGCCTGAATATCCTGCGAATAACGATTTAAAAAACGGCAAACCGATTCAAAAAAATCATTGTATATCTGCCTGAAATTGTTCTCATCAAGTATCATGACAAAAGCGTAAATAGAACTACCGCGCAAAGATATAAATAAATTGACAATTTCAGAACTCCTGAACTGTTTTCGTTTTTTTTTCGATTAACGGGAAATAATTGCTATCTTTGGCCTTCGATAGAAGAAAATAATATGTCTATACACTAAAAAAAACCTGATTATGGGACACTTACCTGATTTTATACAGGATTTGGCTTTGATTCTGATTTCTGCCGGTATTTTCACCATATTGTTTAAATGGTTGAAGCAGCCGGTTGTATTAGGTTATATTGTTGCCGGTTTTTTTGCAGGCCCCCAGATTAACAAACTTCTTATTACATTGGCAAACGAACTTTTGGGGGTTCATGGCGACAAAATCATTTTTTACATGGAAAAATTACCGTCCGTAAAAGATATGGAAAACATAGCTACGTGGGCGGATATCGGGGTGATTTTCTTACTGTTTGCTTTAGGTTTGGATTTCAGTTTCAAGAAATTATTAAAAGTCGGAGGTCCGGCGTCGATAGCGACTTTTATCAATATGGGTTCCATGATTGTTATCGGATATGGCGCCGGGAAATTGCTCGGCTGGGGCGATATGGACAGTATCTTTCTGGGAGGCATGCTCTCCATGTCGTCTACAACAATCATTATCAAGGCGTTTAACGACATGGGGCTTCAAAAAACAAAGTTTGCCAATATCGTTTTCGGTATGCTTATTGTTGAAGACCTGGCCGCAATTATCATGATGGTACTTTTGTCAACCGTAGCCGTAAGCCGGCATTTTGAAGGAAGCGAAATGGTAAACAGCCTGTTTAAACTGCTGTTTTTTATCTTTATGTGGTTCGTTGTAGGTATTTATCTTATACCGACAATGTTCAGGAAACTGAAAAAATACCTGAGTGACGAAACCCTCCTGATCGTATCGTTGGGGATTTGTCTTGGAATGGTATTATTTGCCTCGTCGGTAGGGTTTTCCGCCGCACTGGGCGCTTTTATAGCGGGATCAATCCTGGCGGAAACAATTGAATCAAAACATATCGAACATCTTATCGAACCGTTGAAAAACTTTTTCGGGGCCGTCTTTTTCGTGTCCGTAGGTATGATGATCGATCCCGTGATAATACTGGAATACAGTTCTATCATATTGTTATTAACCGTCGTAGTGCTAACCGGCCGCGTGATTTTTGCAACATTAGGCGTAATGGCCTCCGGACAGGGGCTTAAAGTCGCCGTACAATCGGGATTCAGCCTTGCCCAGATAGGCGAATTTTCCTTTATAATTGCGACTTTGGGTATGAGCCTGGGCGTAATAAGCGATATCATGTATCCTGTAATCGTTACGGTATCCGTGATTACAACCTTTACAACTCCCTATTTCATAAGAATGTCTCCCGCCATATCCGGTTATATCGAGAAACTTATCCCGTCGAAATGGAACAAACTGGTTTACGGATATGCGTTTTCCGATTATAAAGTTGTCAACAAACAGAACGACTGGAATAAATTACTGAAAAACATACTGTTGCAGGTATCCGTTTACTTCACCATGTCCTTTGCCATCATGCTGATTTGTAAAATATACTTCATCCCTTTTATTACAAACAATATTCCGGGTGTCTGGGGTTCCTTCTTATCGGCGGTAATTACATTAGTATTAATGTCTCCCTTTATGAGGGCTATGATAATGAAAAAGAACAAATCGCAGGAATTTAAAAACCTGTGGAACGATAATCATTTCAATCGTGGCGTGCTGATTTCGCTGATTATCCTGCGAATCATACTGGCGGTTATACTCGCATCCATGGTGATCTTCCCGCTGTTCCCCACGGCAAAAACGCTGCTGATTCTGATTGCTTTCACGGTGACGGTCGGTATCATTTTATCCCAGGGACTTAAAAAGCAATCCAGGAAGATAGAAGCCCGGTTTCTGAAAAACCTGAGCCAGAAACAGCTTTATGAAGAAAAAAAAGCGGCTATCCCCACCACCGTAGCAAACGACATGCGGGCTAAAAATATTCATATCGAAGAATATGAAATACCCCCGAACGCTCCCATAATAGGAAAAACATTACAGGAACTGAGATTCAAACAGGAAACGGGCGTATCCATTATTACAATCCTGCGAGGGAACCGTAAAATAAACATCCCGGCTGCAAATGAATGTTTATATCCTTACGATAAAATAATCGTTTCGGGATGCGACGAAGAACTTCTGAAACTTAACGCTTCGCTCGGAAACGGAATATCGCCCGATCATGAAGATATCCCGCAACACCACATCAACCTGTCGCAGTACGAAATAGAAAACGGCTCATCCCTGACGGGAAAAACGATTAAAGAACTGAAACTGCGCGAAAGGACGGAAACGCTTATTGTCGAGATTGAACGCAACGACGAATCAATTATCAATTTCTCCTCCGACTTCATGCTACTGGAAGGCGACACGCTGCTGCTGGCCGGCGAACAGGAAAAATTGGATACCTTCGACGAAAATATCCGGTAAGCCGCGCCCTTGGTACGGCAATGCCTAACAGGAGTAACCGTATTATTTCCCGTCCCTTTTCACCAGGTCATAAGCCGTGCGGGCTGCATGTTCCATAATCTCCGCTTCGCCGGGAACTTTCCTATCCTTCATGACAATCCGGCCATCGCATATTACGGTATCTATACAACTGCCGTTTGCGGCGAACACAAGGTTTGAGACAAAGTTGAAGTTTGGCGTGAAGGCCGGAATAGCGAGGTCGACAAGACACAGGTCGGCAAGACAACCTTCCGCTATCCGGCCGGCCTCCAGGCCGAGAACATCAGCGCCCGCTGCCGTCGCCGCATAAAACATTTCATCACAGGAAAGCGCTTCCGGGTTTTTACGCCACACTTTTCCCAGCAGCGAAGCCAATTTCATGGCTTCAACCATATCCAAATTGTTTGACGACGAACAACCGTCCGTACCAAGCGTAACCGTTATGCCGGCCTCGCGCATCTCCTTATATTTAAACTCGTGGCCGGAAGCTAATTTCATGTTCGACGCCGGATTGTGAACGACCTTAACACCACTGTCCGCAAGCATTTGTATTTCCTCGCGATCTGCATAAAGCACATGGGCAAGCACAAGCTGCGGCGATAAGATCCCCAGTTTGTGAAGATAACGGACAGGCGTCGTACCGAATTGTTTGACACATTGATCCGTCTCCCATTCCGTTTCGGCAAGATGCATCTGCATTAATAAACCGTTTTCTTTCGCATAGCCGCAAGCCCATTTAAGCAGTTCTCCCGAAACCGTATAAATGGCATGTGGCCCCAATGCATATTTTATGCGGTCACTGTAAGCATGTGATTTTTCAAAGCGGCGCATTATATTTTGTTTGCTGCGTTCAGCCTTTTCCATGACAAAATGATCAAAACACGCTTCCGACAAAACCGCCCGCATTCCCATTTCTTCGACAGCCTGTGCCGTAGCATCAAGTTTATGGTACATATCAAAAAATGTCGTGGTACCGCTTCGCAACATTTCCACACAAGCAAGTTTTGCTCCCCAATAGACATCCTCGTGAGTCAGTTTTGCTTCATTCGGCCAAATCTTTTGCTCAAGCCATGACTTCAACGGCATATCATCGCCGAAACCGCGAAACAGTGTCATGGCTGCATGTGTATGCATATTTATCAGACCCGGTATGACCGCCTTGCGACGGCCGTCTATCACAGTGTCCACCTGCGGAATCATCTCCTCGCTATCCGCTGTCCTGCCGGAAGTATTTCTTGTACCACTAAGCGTTACAATGCGTTTTATCCTGTTTTTTTCGATGTATATATCCGCCTGTTTTCCGTTTAGATCAACCGATTTGATAAGAATACTCATTTATGCCGTACTATTTAAATTCCCTGTAAAATTCCGCTACGGCCTCTATTCCCGTATAAAACATATCGACCCCGAAACTTTCGTTGGGCGAATGAATCGCATTGCGTTCCAGGCCGAATCCCATCAGGACGCTCTTTATGCCGAGTATCTTTTCAAATGCCGGAATAATCGGGATACTCCCGCCACGGCGTACAGCCAGCGGCTGTTTCCCGAACGCAACGGTAAAACCTTTTTCCGCCGCCTTATACGCCGGGATATCAACCGGACAAACATACGCCTGTCCGCCATGACTGTGTTTTATTTTCACGTTCACATACCGGGGCGCCACACGCATGATATAATCAATAAAAAGCTGCGATATTTTTCCCGCATCCTGGTGAGGGACAAGCCGGCAAGACAGTTTTGCGTAAGCCTTTGAAGGAAGGACGGTTTTTGCGCCTTCACCCGTATATCCGCCCCATATCCCGCACACGTCAAAAGACGGGCGGCAACTGTTACGCTCAAGCGTCGAATAGCCTTTTTCCCCGAAAAGTTCTTCCACATCAAGGGCTTTCCGGTATTTCTCCTCATCGAAAGGCACGCTGTCCAACATGTCTTTTTCTTTTTCCGAAAGCGCCTCAACCTCATCGTAAAAATGAGGTATCGTGATACGTCCGTCGGCATCCGTGATATCGGCTATCATTTTGCAAAGTACATTTACCGGATTTGCGACCGCCCCGCCGAAATGTCCCGAGTGCAGGTCGCGGTTCGGCCCCGTCACTTCAATCTCCCAGTAAGCCAAACCTCTTAACCCTGTTGTAAGCGACGGGAGGTCCTCCCCTATCATACTCGTATCCGATACCAGGATGACGTCGGCTTCCAGCAACTCTTTATTCGCTTCACAAAAAGCTTCCAGACTTGGCGAACCGATTTCTTCCTCTCCTTCCAGAATAAATTTAACATTACATCCGAGAATACCCGTCTGCAACGCCGTTTCAAATCCTTTGGCCTGTATCATCGCCTGCCCTTTATCATCGTCGGCGCCGCGGGCGTAAACGCGGCCGTCGCATATTTCCGGCTCAAAAGGATCGCTTTTCCACAAATCCAGCGGTTCGGCGGGCATTACATCGTAATGTCCGTAAACAAGCACGGTTTTGGCGTCCGGCGCTATTATTTTTTCCGCATAAACGACCGCGTTCCCTGCCGTCGGCATCACTTCCGCACGTGTCGCACCGGTCGATAACAATAATTCTTTCCAGCGTTCCGCGCAGGTTAGCATATCCTGTTTATGTTCCCCTTTGGAGCTGACCGAGGGAATACGCAACAGTTCAAACCATTCATTCAGGAAACGCACCCTGTTTTTTTCTATATATGATTTTATTTCCATAAAAACGATTTATTTCTTCAGATATTTATCAAACCATGCAAAAAACTCCCGCTGCCAGACGATTGCATTCTGCGGACTTAATACCCAGTGGTTTTCCGTGGTGAAAATCAACAGTTTGCTTTCCACGCCCAGCATCTGAGCCGTATTGAATGCGGCCATGCCTTGCGAATACGGCACACGGAAATCCTTTTCCCCATGCACAATCATAATCGGTGTATCCCAGTTTTTCACAAGCAAATGGGGAGAAGCGGAAAAAGAATTTTGCGCCACCTTATTTTCCTTATCCCAGGGTGCGCCCCCCGTTTCCCAATTTTCGAAAAACATTTCTTCCGTTGTGGAATACATAAATTCCATGTGGAAGATGCCGCTATGAGCAAGGAACGCTTTAAAACGTCCTTTATGAACGCCCGCCAAATGGAAAATGGAATATCCGCCGTAGCTTGCCCCGGTAGCGCCTATACATGTCTCGTCGGCCCACGGTTCTTTGGCGATGGCATCAACAGCGGAGAGTAAATCCCGTTCTTCCTGCGCGCCGTGATTTTTAGAAATGGCATCACACCATTCCTGCCCGGAGCCGGACGTCCCGCGACGTGCGGGAACAACGACTACGTATCCCTGCGACGCCATTAACATATAATTCCACCGGTAGCTGAACGACGGGCCTAAAACGCCTTGCGGACCGCCCGTACAGATCAACAGCACAGGGTATTTCTTTGATTCGTCGAACGAAGGGGGATAAAAAACCCATGTCACCATCTGTTTGTTGTCGGTCGTCGTCACAAACCGCTTTTCAAACGAAGGAACATTGATTTTATCCAGCAAATCCCTGTTCACAAAAGAGATTTCCTCACCTGCGCCGTCAACGGGGTTGATACGGTATATTTCCGCCGGGTTTACGAACGTCGTACGGCTTGCAATCAGTACATCGCCGGCTATCTGCACGCCCTGGTAATCGTGGTTCCCGTCGGTAATCCGCCGGATATCACCGTTTGACAAATCCAGCTTATAAATCTGATGTGCCTCTTTATACGGCGCCGTAAAATAGAGGTTCCGGCTGTCGGCCGTCCACTTTACGGAACCCGAACTTGCATCCAATGCTTCCGATACGTCCCTTTTTGTGCCAGCAGGCCAGTCCATCACCATAATACGCTCCTTATCCGCCTCAAAGCCGGCGCGTCGCATACTTAACCACAACAGTTTCGCACCATCCGGCGAAAACAGGGGACAGAAGTCTCCTCCCGGCATATCCGGCGTAAGCAGCCTTGTCTGTTTGCTTTCCACATCGTATGCAAACAAGTCCGAGTTCGTCTGAAACGCATACTCTTTTCCCGTTAATTTTTTACACGTATAAACAATCGTTTTCCCGTCCGGACTCCAGGTTATTTCTTCCGTTCCTCCAAAAGGTTTCATCGGGGCATCATAAGGCTCTCCCGGCATGATATCTTCCACGGCCTCTACCCTACCCGACCGGACGTCTCCCACATAGATATGGTTATAATTGCCGTCTTTCCACGAATCCCAGTGGCGGTACATCAGATCATCATAAATATAAACGTTCGCCTTGTCCAAGTCACTGTGTATTTCCGCACCCGCATATTTTTCCACTTTCGTCGATACAACAAACAGGATTTTATCTTCTGCAGGGGCATAAATGAATCCGTCAACCGGTTCTTCTATCCCGGAAACCTGCGTTTCCTTTCCGTTGTCCGGATTTATATTCCAGAGTATTCCGGCACGCAAAAAAGCAATCGCCTTGCCCGACGGAAGCCAGGCCAAGGCGCCTTCCCGCGCATCCGTTTTCGTGAGTTGCTTCTTATTGCCTCCGCCGGTATCCATTACATAAATATCCGCATTGCTTTTATTTTCAGGTATGCTATAATAAGTTACGGTATAAGCGACTCGTTTGCCGTCGGGAGAGACGCATACATTCCCCACGCGCCCGAACGCCCATAACACTTCCGGCGTCATCTGTCCGTTTTCAATTTTCACATCCGGCTTCCCCGTAAATGAAGCCGCAGAAGGATTCTCGCCTCCTTTTTGCCGTTCCGTGCCGTTACAGGCAAACATTGTTACCATAGAAATTGCTGCTATTACTTTTTTCATTTCTCAATCCGTTATTTTTATCAATACTATATGAAAGCGCAAATATATAATTTTTTT
>JAISYY010000356.1 GCA_031269635.1 Tannerella sp.
GAACCAGATTCACGTGGGACGATCTTTTTTTTGACCGGAAACTGTTTAACCGCCTGGGGCTTCTGATTTTCCCGATTGTTGCAAAAATGATTCTCGCCGGACTGGAGTGGAAATACATAGGCCTTGTGGCAAAGATGCTGGACGTCTGGATTATATTTGCTTTTGTGACGCTCGTATCGTCTGTCCTGTCGGGAGTGAACAGGATTTATATGAGCTATTCCGACTCGAAGGACAAGCCGGTGAAGGTGTTCATCCAGGTAATCGAAATGTTCCTTTATTGTGCGGCCGTAATCGTGGCGATCGGCATGTTTACGGAAAAAGATGTTTCTACATTGCTTGCCGGACTTACGGCTTTCGCAGCCGTCCTGATGCTTATTTTCAAGGATTCCATTCTCGGTCTTGTCGCGGGGATACAGTTAAGCGCCAATAACATGGTGCATATCGGCGACTGGATTGTCATGCCGGGCAGTGGCGCCGACGGCGACGTCATTGAGATTAACCTGACAACGGTGAAAGTCCGGAATTTTGACAGGACGATAACGACGATTCCTACCTATAAGCTCGTATCCGAATCTTTTACAAACTGGCGCGGAATGGAAGAATCGAACGGGCGGAGGATTAAACGGTCAATCCTGATTGATGTGCGTTCGATTCACTACCTGACGGAAGAAGAAATTACCGTATTGACGGATTCGTCGCTCCTCAATGCATATATGCGGAAAAAGTTGAAAGACCTGGAAGAATTTAACGCAAGCCGCAAAAACCGTCTTGACGTGCGCAAGTTAACAAATATCGGGACATTCCGCGAATACCTGGAATCGTGGATCGCATCCAACCCCGATATTAACCGGGAGATGACCCACATGGTACGCCAGCTCCAGCCGACGCCGGCGGGACTGCCGATAGAAATATATTGTTTTTCCGCACGCCAACGGTGGATTGACTACGAAAACGTGCAGTCGGACATCTTCGACCATGTGTTCGCTATTCTGGATTTGTTTAACCTGAAAGCGTTCCAGTATTCGGGCAATACGGTTCCTGCAGAAAAATAACGGCCTGTGGAAATTGAAACGTTATACTTCCGGGACAGCCCGGATGTAATAAAGAATAATTACGATAACAGCATGACAGATATAAAAGAACTCCTCCGGGAACGGATACTTGTCCTTGACGGCGGCATGGGAAGTATGATTCAGGGATTCCACCTGACGGAAGAAGATTACCGAGGGGAACGGTTTGCCGGTTTTGACGGGCAGGTGAGAGGGAACTATGACCTTCTTAACATAACGTGCCCCGATGTAATAAGCAATATCCACCGGCAGTATCTTGATGCCGGTGCGGATATCTTCTCGACAAACACGCTTAATGCCAATGCCATTTCTATGGAAGATTACGGCATGCAGTCGTTCGTCCGCGAGATGAATCTTGCCGCCGGCCGGCTTTCGCGTAAAACGGCAGATGACTATATGAGGGAACACCCCGGAAGGACGGTTTTTGTCGCCGGGTCTGTCGGGCCTACGAACAAGACCGCCTCGATGAGTCCGGACGTCAACGACCCCGCTTACCGCGCAGTCTCTTATACGGATTTGTACGATGCGTATTATGAGCAGGTAGAAGCGTTGATTGACGGGGGAATTGATATTATCCTGTTTGAAACGGCGTTTGATACCTTAAACGTAAAAGCCGGACTTGATGCCGCCGTCCGTGTTCTGCAGGACAAAGGACGGGAACTGCCGGTCATGCTGTCACTCACGCTGTCGGGTAAGGGAGGGCGCACGTTCTCCGGCCAGACACTGGGCGCTTTTCTCGCCTCCGTCCGGCACGTTCCGCTGATGAGCGTCGGCCTTAACTGCTCGTTCGGAGCTTCTGATATGAAACCATACCTGGAAGAACTGGCCGGTATTGCGCCTTATTTCATCAGCGCCTATCCCAACGCCGGACTGCCCAACCAGTTCGGACAGTACGAGGAGACCCCGGAGAAAATGGCGGTGCAGATAAAGGCGTTCGTCGACGAAGGACTGGTGAATATTATCGGCGGATGTTGCGGGACGACGCCTGCACACATTGCACTGTATCCCGAACTGGTCAAAGGCGCAAAACCGCATAAGCCGGCAGAGGAACAGACCGCCCTGTGGCTGTCGGGACTTGAACTGCTGGAAGTGAAACCGGAAAACAACTTTATCAACATCGGCGAACGCTGCAACGTTGCAGGGTCGCGCAGGTTCCTCCGCCTCATAAAGGGAAAAAGCTACGACGAGGCATTGACGATTGCCCGCAAACAGGTCGAAGACGGCGCCCAGGTCATTGACCTGAACATGGACGACGGCCTCCTCGACGCAAGGCAGGAAATGAAAACGTTTCTCAACCTGATCGCCTCGGAGCCGGATATCGCCCGCGTTCCCGTTATGATTGATTCCTCGAAATGGGAAGTTATCGAACAGGGGCTGATGTGCGTGCAGGGCAAGAGCATCGTCAATTCGATAAGCTTGAAAGAAGGCGAGGAAGCGTTTATCCGTCATGCCGCAAGGATACGCCGGCTTGGCGCGGCGGCGGTCGTGATGGCTTTCGACGAACGCGGACAGGCGGATGTGTATGAGCGCAAAATCGAAGTCTGCGAACGCGCTTACCGGCTGCTTACGGAAAAAGCCGGTTTCCCGCCGCAGGATATTATATTCGACCCGAACGTGCTTGCTATCGCTACGGGTATGCCCGAACATAACGGGTACGGACGGGATTTCATCCGGGCTGTGGGCTGGATAAAGCGGAACCTGCCGCTGGCGAAAGTGAGCGGCGGTGTGAGTAACCTGTCGTTTTCGTTTCGCGGCAATGACTATGTCCGCGAGGCCATGCACGCCGTCTTTTTGTATCACGCCATTCGTGAAGGAATGGACATGGGCATCGTCAATCCCTCGTCGGCGGTTACTTACGAAGAAATAGAGCCTGCGTTTCGCACGTTGCTGGAAGATGTCGTGCTGGCGCGCCGGGCGGACGCTGCGGAGGAACTTATTGCGTATGCTCAGGAAACGGCACTCCGGGCGTCCGGCGCTGTGCCGGAGAAAGCGCCGGATGCCTGGCGCGGGGAGCCGCTGGAGTGCCGTCTCGAATATGCGTTGACGAAGGGTATCGGCGATTACCTGGAACAGGATCTGCAGGAAGCGTTGCAGAAATACGGCAAGGCGGTCGAAATCATCGACGGGCCCCTGATGAGCGGAATGAACAGGGTTGGTGAACTTTTCGGCGCGGGGAAGATGTTCCTCCCCCAAGTCGTGAAAACGGCGCGTACGATGAAAAAAGCCGTTGCCTTCCTGCAACCGGCCATTGAAGCGGAGAAATCGTCTTCCGGCGCTTCAAAGGCGGGGAGGGTAGTTTTTGCAACTGTGAAGGGCGATGTGCATGACATCGGTAAAAACATCGTTTCCATCGTTCTTACCTGTAATAACTATGAAGTGATAGACCTCGGCGTGATGGTGCCGGCCGAAACGATCCTGAAAACGGTGCGGGAAGAAAAGCCGGACTTGCTGTGCCTCTCCGGGCTTATTACCCCCTCCCTCGAAGAAATGGTTCACGTCACGGACGAGATGCAGAAAGCGGGGATGCGGATTCCCATTATGATAGGAGGCGCCACGACATCGCGGCTGCATACGGCGTTGAAGATTGCGCCGCATTATGACCATCCGGTGGTACACGTCACGGATGCGTCGCAAAACCCGCTTATTGCTGCGAAACTGCTTAACCCGGCGACGTATGGCGATTATGTCAGGGAACTCAATGATGACTACGAACGCTTGCGCAGTCACCGTTCCGCATCCGTCGAAACGAAGCCCCTGCTTTCGCTTGAAACGGCACGCGGGCATCGCCTCAAAACCGACTGGGCTGCCTGCAAACCGTTGCTTCCGAAACAAAAGGGTGAGGTGCATAAAATTGATATTCCCGCCTCGGAAGTGATACCATATATCAACTGGACGTTTTTCTTTACGGCATGGCGGCTTAACGGCCGTTATGACGGTTTGGCCCGTTTGCACGACTGCGAGGCTTGCCGCGCAGCATGGCTGAACGAACAGCCGGAAACGGAGCGGGCAAAGGCGAAAGAAGCGTTGAAACTGTACGGCGACGCCCGGAAGATGCTGAACCGCTTAACCGCAGGCCTAGCCCCCGGTACGGCGGCAGACGCCGCGCCGGTTCCGGAGGCGGCGGGCAGCGTTCCGGCATGTTGTGAAGCCATTTACGGGTTTTTCCCGGCGGCAAGCGATGACGACGATATCCGCATCGGGAATGAAACGTTCCCGGTATTGCGCCAGCAAACGCTTAACCGCGACGGGTACTGCCTGTCGCTTGCCGATTATGTCATGCCCTCGCACGAAGGAGGCGAAGATTATGCAGGCGTCTTTGCCGTTACGGCCGGGAACCGTGTCGAATCCCTCCGCCGCAAATACGAAGATGAACACGACACTTACGGCACGATGCTTGTTCAGACATTGTCGGACCGCCTGGCAGAGGCTTCGGCCGAATACCTGCACGAGAAAGTACGCAAAGAATACTGGGGATATGCACCCGGCGAAAACCTCACGGCCGACGAGATGTTTAAAGCACATTACCGGGGTATCCGCCCAGCCGTCGGCTATCCTTCGTTACCCGACCAGGGATTGATATTTAAGATAGACAGCCTCCTGCATCTGGATAAAATAGGGATAAGCCTTACCGAAAACGGCGCCATGTCGCCGGCCTCATCCGTCGCCGGCCTGTATTTCTCCCACCCCGAATCGACGTATTTCATGATCGGCCGTATCTCGGAAAAACAGTTACAGGATTATGCCGTCCGCCGTGGAGCGCCTGCCGACGATTTGCGGCGCTTCCTGGTAAAAAACCTAATAACGAATAGTGAATAACGAATAGTGAATA
>JAISYY010000384.1 GCA_031269635.1 Tannerella sp.
TAAGCTTTGAGCGTGGAAAGAAAAAGGCTTTTCCCGAAGCGGCGCGGGCGTCCGAGGAAATACGGCCGGTTGATACTTGCCAGTTGATACAGATATTCGGTTTTGTCCACATAAACGAATCCATCTGTCCGCAATTTTTCAAAATCCTGTATCCCGATGGGTAATTTTCTGCTGTTTAATATCATCGTTTTGCAATTTATAGTTATGTATGGCGCAAATGTACGGAAAATCTTTTTCAATCCTGTGGAAAATCAGAAAATCATGCTGAAAACCGTCATTCCGTCTTTGGAAACGGAATGTTGCAGTTTGCCTCCATGCTGGCGCATGATGTAGCGGGAGACGCTAAGCCCGACGCCCGACCCCGAAAGTTTGGTCGTGAAGAACGGCACAAAAATATGCGGCAAGATATCCGGCGGAATGGGCTGGCCGGTATTGGCGACGTGGATACTTATCCGGTCGGAATCCGGTTTATCGGCCGAAAGAGCGATTTCGCCCTCCCTGTCGTCCTCGACGGCTTCGATCGCATTTTTCACTAAGTTAATCAGCACTTGTGAGATCAGGTTTTCATCGGCAGAAAGAATGACCGCCGGTTCGGGGAGGGAGACGGTCAGTTTGATGTTCTTCCCGTTGATAGCCGTTTCGTGCAGTTTGATGATTTTGCCGATCAGGACGTTCAGATTGAAATCCTGTTTTTTGGGTTTGGGTACGGCCGTGAATTTGCGGTACGATTCTACGAAAGAAAGCAGTCCCGAAGCCGTCGTATGGATTGTTTCAAAAGCTTCGATCGTGTTTTGCCTCAACTCTTCCGGCGGTGCGGTGAGGGCTTGATGCATGAAAAGCAACGTCTCGCTCAGGGACGTGATCGGCGCGATGGAGTTCATGATTTCGTGCGTCATCACGCGGATGAGGCGAATCCACGATTCAATCTCTTTCATCTCCAGTTCGTTGTCGATGTTGTTCAGGGTGATGATTCGCATCAATCCCCGTTTGAGGCGGATTTGTGAAACGTGCAGGCTGATTTGCAGTTCTTCGCGTTCGGTGGCCAGCGTAATCAGGGTATTATCGCCGCGTTTCAGCCGGTGGAACAGTTCAGGATAAGTCTCGTTAATCGTCCGTAACTGGTTTATATGCGAGAAAACGGGAAGACCCAACATGTCCAGCGCCGTTCGGTTCACCCGCTGAACGATGCCCCTGTCGTCGACGATGATGATGCCCGTCGAGACGCTTTCGAGAATCAGGCTCAGGAAATTTTCATTTTCGATCACCTCCTTACGGGCCTTTATCAGGATTTCTTTGATACGGTTCATCATCATGTTCATCTCTTTTTCACGCAGCGAGAGTTTGGTTTCCGGGAAATGAAACGTGTAATCGCCGTTTTCTAACGTATCGAGCAGGAAATGGAAGTTCCGGTTGTAACGTTTGTAGCATTTATTCAGTTTTGAAAAGCAAAAGACGATCAGCGCCATGCCCGAAACGGCATACATGTACTCTTTTGCAAAGAAGGCTGCCGTTGTCCCGGCGGCGGCCGCGACCAGCAGCGCCGTGTAGAAATAAAGCCGGTATTGGATTGATTTGAACATGGGGCAGTACGGTGGATTCAGATTAAGTGATATTTTTTCATTTTGCTGTATAGCGTGGGCCGTGAGATTCCCAGTTCCGCCGCGGCGGCAGACAGATTGTCGCGGTTTCGTTTCAGGGAGTATTGTATCAGTTTCTTTTCAGCTTCTTCCAGCGTCATGTGATTCCGTTCGATATTCACCGGGCCGGAACGGAACAGGTAAAAATCGTTAATTTGCAGGTCGTGCGTTTCCGACAGAATGACCGCTTTCTCTACCGTATGCTGCAATTCGCGGATGTTTCCCGGCCAGTGATACGCTTGCAGGCGGTCGATTGTCGCGGGTGAAAGCGAGAGGTCTTTTTTGCCGTATTTTGCGGCATATTTTTTCAGGAAGAATCCGGCCAGGGGCGGGATGTCCTCTTTCCGTTTCCGCAGAGGCGGTATTTCTACCTGGATGGTATTGATGCGGTACAGCAAGTCTTCGCGAAATTCTCCTTTCCTCACGGATTCGTGCAGATCGCGATTCGTGGCGCATATCAGACGGATGTCGATAGGGATGGTTTTGTTTTCGCCTACGCGCACGATATGCCGCGATTGCAGGGCGTTCAGCAGTTTCGCCTGCAGGGGGTAGGAGAGGTTCCCGATTTCGTCAAGAAAGAGCGTCCCGTGGTTTGCCGCCTCGAATTTACCGGCGCGGTCCGTCTTGGCGTCGGTGAAGGAACCTTTGACATGGCCAAACAGTTCGCTTTCAAAGAGCGATTCCGTGACGGCGCCCATATCAACCGTTATCAGGACTTCCTTGTTACGCGACGAGCGCCGCTGTATTTCGCGGGCGATCACTTCCTTCCCCGTTCCGTTTTCTCCCGTAATCAGGATGTTGACATCCGTTTGGGCAACTTTCTCGATCAGCCGTTGCAGGTTCCGGACAGATTCCGAAACGCCCCAACAAATGTCCTGTTCCCTGTTCAGTTCCTCGTTCAGGATACGCTGTTTTTCGCGCAACAGTTTGACATTATTGCGCGATTCCCGCAACGAGCAGGCCGCCTGCAAAGTCGCAATCAGTTTGGCATTCTCCCACGGCTTGACCACAAAATCGGATGCACCCTGCTTCAGCGCATTTACGGCCAGGTCGATGTCGGCATAAGCTGTAAAGAGGACGACCGGCAGGTCTGCGTCCAACTTTTTCAGTTCCGAAAGCCAGTACAGTCCTTCGTTCCCCGTGTTGATGCCGGTAGAAAAATTCATGTCCAGCAGGACAATATCGGGCGATATTTCCTTCAGCTGCGAATGAAGCTGTTTGGGCGACGACAAAAGCGTGACGGCCTCGAAATAATTCCCCAGCAGGATGCGTAACGCCGTCAACACATTTCTGTTGTCATCAACAACCAGGATACGGCCTTTTTTCATGCTACCGTACTGTTGGGATTTGTCTCCATTCCGCCACACCGGGCCGGTGTCGCTAAAATTTTCAAGTCATTGCGTAATTCTGTCGAACTGATTATTGCCATACTGTATGTATTAGTTAGAATGTACAAATGTAAGGTATTTTTCCTTATATTTCAAATTCGGGACGTAAAAATTCTCAAAAGGGGTCCGCGGCATCCTTGCGAGTGGCGCTCCCGTTACATGGTAAAAGAAGGAAAAAGACGGACTGGATTGCTTCCGGCTGTGCCGTCGCAATGATGGAGCGTGCGCCGCGTCATCTTTGCGAAAAAGTTACTAAACAAGTTTAGCAAACAGGTAAAATGACAAAGTAACCATATCTGTTTTTTCTTCCGGAAAAAACAAATCCCAACTTATTTATTCTTATGCCAGGAAATACGTGCGGGACGATCATGATTCCCCCGCTCGGTCGGCGGCGTCTGCCGCGCGGTCGGCCCATTTTGGCGCTATTATCCGGAAAAGTGCGCTCAGCACGTCTGAAATGAAACCCATCCCGGAAGAGATGAAAACCATCTCCTTAGAGATGAATTGCTATTATTTAAGAGGTGAACGCCATGTTTTGAGAGATGGACGCTATGTCGTGAGAGATGAGCGCCATGTCGTGGGAGATGGGCACTATATCCTAAGAGATAAAAGTTATGTCGTAAGTGATAGAAAGTTATCTCTTGAGAGATGGAAATCATCTCTGACGTGCCGGCGGGTATTTTTTGTTTGTGTTTTTTATAGTCGACAATACTAATTTCATAATAATCAACAGCATGAAAACTTTAGTACAATTTTTTATTCAGTTGGCCGGCGTCGTTTCCGGCCTTTCGGACGGGGCTTTTACCTCCGTTTCGGACATTGTAAGCATCCTGGTGGCCGGCGGTTCCGTCTCCCCGGTTTTCGCCGGCGGGATTAGCCGGACGGATATTTCGGCCGAACTGCTTGCCGTCGCCCGCCGGTGGCACGGCTTAATCGACGAACAGTTCGGTAACATTGACAACTTAGTCGTCATCATTCAGGTACTAATGAGATTCTTACATTCGTCATTATAAACTGCGAGGTTCGAAGCAGGAAGCAATCCGGGCAACGCCCTTGTAAATCCGCGGAGTGAAGCAATCCGGAGACAGCATCATCGGAAGGAACGAAGCAATCCGGGCAGCTTCAGTGTAAGCGAAGTGAAGCCGTCCGGACTGTCGCTACTTCCGGGCCTTGCCATTCACAGTGACGGGCGGAAACCGGCCATTTTGAGACACTCTCCTGAAAAGATTTAGCTGCAATGGCGGTTTAATTTTTCATTTGATTCCATGCCGATACGCCGCCATCTGCTTTTTTGTTTAATAATCCCCATAAAATAATAATCCCTAAAATACCCGAAAAAGACTGCATCCCACCGCCGGTGCTCAAAGAGTAAATTATCCCTGCAAGGTAGGCGGTCAGCATCAGGTAGAAACCGATTCTTTTCCATTTAAGTAGGAGTATTCCGCAGATAACGATCAGTAATGATATTAGAACTTGGACGGTAACGTCGCTTTCAGACAGATCTAAATTGTCTTGCAGCGCTAAAATCAAAATTCCTATGCCGGCATTTACCAGCATTATAATAAATATCCATGCGGTCAGGCATCCGTTTCGCTGTTTGAGCGTCTCTGCCTGTGTCGGGTCAATGTGTGTGGCATCGGCAGGAGATGCCTGAACGAACTGCTGCTGCGGCCGGGATTGCTGCGGCGCTGCCGGCCGGAGAGGCTGTTGCTGCGGACGGAACTGTGCTTGCGGCTGTGAGTGTTGCAGTTGTGGCCGGGGTTGCGCTGCCGGTTGTTGTCGCACGGCTGAAGGTTGTGTTAGAGGGGCTTTTTTCAGCAGATCGTATGCTGATTTGGCCCACATTTGCAGGCGTTCGCCACCAACGGTGAAGATGCCGTCCGATACCAGCGGCTCTGTGCCGAAGGTGGATTCCAGCGCTAACGGGTTGGGGGCGCTGACGGATAGAAATTCACTGTTTTGGCTTAACGTTTTCCAGATGGATTGAATCCGCCTCTCCGGTGCGGTAAGCCCGATGATGCATACGTTTTCCCGGCCGTTCAACGTCGCGCGGGAATCGCCCATGGATACCTGGCAGCCTTGCAGCAGGTCTGCCGGTACGTTTTTGAATACTGTTTGATAGCACGCCATTCCGTAGGCTCCGGTGTTGAACTTTTTCTCTACCGCGTCAATGTCGAAACGGATGTGCAGAATTAAGATATTTTCCATTGTTTTTTTGTTTTGTGCTCCCTTGCGGGGGCGGTTAATTTATGTGTTTGTTTAATGCAGGCCCTGTGTACACCTCCCGTTCTGCCGGGCGATCCTTCGCCCGGCAGGGATCGTGCCGTCGCAGTATTCCTGCCCGGGCAATACGGGTACGCGTTTTGCGGGCAATCCGCCGTCAGGCCGTTTGACGGATTGCCGTCAGAAGACGTATGCCAGTCCGATGTGTTGCAGGGACGGGTTGATCTTCAGGTAGGGGGAGTATGACGGCGACGGCTTGTATGAGACATCGCCGTACTCCCTGAGATACGTTCGCTTGACTTTGCCGCGCTTGACGAACCCGGTAATCATCAACGGCGTGCCGACAAGTACGCAAAGCGTTCCTGCGGCAGCTATGGCGCCACCTGTACCGGATACCTGATACTCTACCCCATAATTGGTTTTTGTCGTCGTCTTCTCGCCGGTAGCGATGCCTATTATCATGCCTGCCACGCCACCCGCCGTCAATCCGAGACCAAAACCGGCCAGCCTGCTTGCCTTCCGGTATTTCCTGTAAAGATAAGGATCGTCCTGTTCCATCCATGTTATCAAATTCGCAGTGTTATACGCCGGATAGGCATACTGCGCCAAACTGTCGTTCGCAACGAACACTAAACAAATAAATGCAAATAAATACTTTTTCATGAGTTATAAAAATTAAATTCCGGGCTCCCTGTAATATGTTCTGTTCAAGCGCGAACCGGAGTCCGTTAAAAGACCCGCCCTTAAACATCCGGCATTGCAGCCGGCGCTCTCGCCCTTCCACACCTGACGGCCGTTCCGTATACTTTTCGTGGAGTTTGAGTTTACAAAAATGTGATTCATGAATTTGATGCAAAGATACGGGTGATATCAAGGCCTGCATACCCCATTTGTGGGGTATTTTTGTTTTTGGCAGTTTTTTTTCGTGTCTGGTAAAAAGTTTATCTTCGGCCGGTAAAAATCTAATTTCACGCAATCGTTTTATAGAAATGATGAACAGAACCGAAAACCCAATCTTGCCGGAATGAGACATAATCCCGCTCGAATCCGGCGCCCATTCCCGGATTATTCCTTTTGCTGTCCCGCTTCGGAAAGGGATTGCTGAAGACGGATCATGAATTTCCGGCTTCCCGTTTTATGACTTGTTCAAATATTCCGATAAACTGCCGGGCTTGTTCTTCGCGGGAAAATTTCTTTATCTCGTTTTTATCGGGATTCGTTTCACAG
>JAISYY010000405.1 GCA_031269635.1 Tannerella sp.
AGGCCGGCGAATATTTTATCTTTCATTTTTATCAAGTCTTTTTTTTTACGTTAAAAAAAGAGGGACACCTTCTTTTGGTATCCCCTCTTTCCTGCTAATACCTATTTGTCAAACGAAAAATCATCAAAGTAGAAAATACCGGGGCCGGCATGTCCTTCAGAACCAAACTGAATCACGATCTTATCGAAATCCTTTCGGTCACTGGCCTGGCTGAAATTAAATTCCAATTCAATCCATTTGTCCGTTTCCAGGTTTTCTTTCACTATTTCCACCTGTGTTTCCCACGCATTACCACCTTTGCCGCTGTCTTGTAACTTCACGACCAATTGAGGTTTCAACTGTTTGTTGGCAATCCAGTCGCCGGCTACCGGAAATTCCGTCGTGTAATCATTGGCAGAAGGAATCCATACTTTTAACCGTACCTTATTCACTTCGGTCAAATCGAATTTATATCCGTCTGCCGTAAAGAACAGATTGGAATAGAAAGCGTCCGTCTTTTCATACAGGCAAACTCTTCCGGATGTATTGATGGGTAAGGGTAGCGGATTTCGATAGTATTGGGAAAACAGCGTACCCATATCTTCATTATCAAATACAACAGTAGGTGTTTCATTTTCAAAATCTTCTGTCAATACCACCGCTTTATTCGGTATTTCTACCGACGGTTTCCGGTTCTTTTCTTTCGGAATGAAGCGAAACCACCAGCCATTTCCCGATTCTACAGCGCTCTTATTCTTGATATATAATTCATCTTCCGTTAAAGAAAGAATTTCATAAGCAGACGAACCGGTATAGAAACCGAAGAATGCGCCGCTGCTTAATGAAATTGTCTTTTCCGATTCATTTAATATAAATGTATAACCACCCTTCGGTTCATATTTCACATCAAAGTCTCCAGCGCCACCCGGGTTGTCAACAAAGTCGCCACCTAATGCGTTTTTGCCTGGTTCGTTGGAATAGATATAACCGTTGTTTTTCCATTCCAGTTTTACGCCTACCTGGATAAAGGTAAATTCCTGCGTATATAAGCTTGAACCGTTTTTGCCTTCTGCCGGGCACGACCACCAGCTTGGAGAGGAATCATCCGCCGATCCTACCCCGAAGTGTCCGTCGTGGTACTGGTCGAATACCCATGTCTTGCCGGCCAGGTTAGCAGCGCCGCCTGTCAATGCATTATACATAGGCGTATTCAATAAAGACATGTCATCCTTTTCTACCGTCAGCGTCTTGGATATAGCGGCCGAACCGCCTGCAGTGTATAGTGTCATAGTAACGGTGTATGTACCGGCAAACGGATATTCTGCTTTTACCTGAGCCCCTTTTATTAATGTACCATTCCCCAGGTCCCATGTGGCGACGCCTGAAAGAGACGATTCATCTTTCAACTCAATTATATTCGGTTGCCCCGGTACAGGAGTTGCCGAAAAGGCTAACTGACTTTCCTGTGGCGTAACCCCCAAGGAATGATCATCACTATCCTGCGGGCTGCACGAAAACATTGCAGAGAACGTCATTAAGGCGAATAACCCTGATTTTAGTATCTTTTTCATGATTGTATGTTCTTTCGTTTGTAAGATTGATTAATTCCAGTTACCATTTTGTTTGAGTTCAAATTCGGTACCCTTTGTTTTTTCTAATTCTCCCTGTGGTATAGGCAGGTATTTCATCCACTCTTCAAATGTACGAACCGAGTTGTAAGCAGGCAGGTTTTCCGTCAATACGCTTGTGGCTTCTCCCCAACGTATCAAATCCCAGAAACGCATACCTTCACCTAAAAATTCGCGGCGACGTTCCAGCTTGATATTGGCCGGTGTTGCTTCTATCGTGCTTACCGAACCGAAAGCGCGTGTACGGATACGATCCAGACAAGCCTGGGCGCTTACCCCCTGCGATTCGCCTTGTCCGTGCATGCGTACTAATTCAACATAGTTGAGCAACGTTTCGGCAAAACGGAAAATACGGAGGTTGTTGGTATAGTTCAAATCGGTATCACCCGGAGGAGGGTTATAGCCTTCGCGGGCAGCATACTTACGCTGGAACATCCCGGTATCCTGGAAACGCACCCCATACGAACCTTCCGGCCAAACATTAATGGAAGCCTCGCGGCGGAGGTCGCCATTCTCAAAGATAGCATACGCCTGCGGACGTACCGGCGCAAATCCCCAACCACCTTTAAATACGCCATTGGGGTCTTTCAGTTCATTCGGCGAAATAAATGCCGGAAGATTGGTTCCGTATCCTTTATTACCGTCCGACCATGTTTTTCCTTCCGGTAATTGATTACTTTCGAAAATAGATTCGATACAAAATTCGTTCTCGTCTTCCCACATCGCATCGAAATTGCTGAAGAGATCATATGCGCCACTATTGATAATGGTAGCCATATCATTGGTTATCTCGGCATAACGGCTTTGGTCTTTTTGATACATCACAACACGTGCTTTCAACATCAATGCCGCCGCTCTGGATGCACGGCCTAAATCTGCGCCTGACAGGCGCATCGGCATGGCTCCGTCTTCGCAGGCAATCGCCAGGTCTTCTATAATCTCGTCGTATATTTCATCGGACGTATATTGGCGTGTCATATAAGGAGATTCGCTAAGCGGTTCTTCAAAGTAGGGAATATTTCCCCAGAACTTCCATAGAAGATGTACGTAATAGGCGCGAAGGAAATGAGCTTCCGCTTTATATTGTTCCAGTCTGGTTTCATTTACATCTACTGCATTATCACAGGCTATGATGACATTGTTACAGCGAGCCAGCCCTTTGTAATAGATGTCCCACAAGCCTCCGGTGGTTTCGGCTGCCGTAGAAGTGAACAGTGACAGGAGATACAATTGTCTTTGATCGCCGGCATCGCCTCCGCCTTTAAAGATATCGTCCGAACGCAAGTCCGACACCAGTAATACCCCATTGTAATTGTTATTGGCATAACTGTCAAATAAAAGGATCTGATAAGCAGACGCCAGGTTGGATAAAATGGCTCCTTCGGTAGCGGCAGCCCCTGCTTCCTGTTTCTCGGTAGAAGAAGCCGTAAGGAAATCGTTGCCGCAGGAAACCGCAGTAAGAAATCCTGCAACAACAGTAATTGTTATGAATAATCTATATAGTTTCATATGTGTATTATTTTTAGAAAGTAATGTTAGCACCTAAAGAAATTGTACGTGATTGCGGGTAAATACCTTTATCAACACCAATCGTTGTATATCCGCCGGAAGCTACTTCGGGGTCGAAGCCGTCGTATCCGGTGAATGTCAGTAAATTTTCGGCCGAAACAAATATGCGTAAACGTTGAACAGAAATTTTCGTTGTCAGATAAGCTGGTAATGTATAGCCGAACTGCGCTGATTTCAGGCGTAAATAAGAACCGTTTTTTACATACAGGTCGGATGAGCGCCAGTTACTATTCGGGTTGGCAGTCGTCATACGGGGAATTGTGTTTGAGGTACCGTCGCCAATCCACCGGTCTAATATCCATGTGGGGCGGTTCATGGCCGGAATATCTCCCCGCTGGGAGAAGTCGAAAATATCGTTGCCGATTGTTCCCTGGAAGAATAAATTCAGGTCGAAATCTTTCCAGTCTGCACCAATGCTGAGACCGTATGTCCAGTCCGGCATACCTTTTCCTGTTTTTGTTTTATCCTGGTCGTCAATAGAACCATCGCCGTTGAAGTCTATAAAACGAACATCACCCGGTTGAGCGTTTGGTTGAAGTTTTCCCCCATTACTGTTTACATACGCATCGATTTCGGCTTGATTCTGGAACAGGCCGTTTGTTTTGAATCCATAGAAATAAGGCCATACTTCGCCGTTTTCACCTTTTACATAGCTGCCTACGCCGGAAGCGCCCGCACTTTCGTATGTTGCCTCGCCGGAAGCATTTCCCAGTTTGACGAGTTTATTCTTCATATAGGTGGCATTGGCCGACACATTGTAACTGAAATCGCCTACGGTTTGTTTCCAACCTGCTTCAAACTCAAGTCCCCAGTTTTCCATATCGCCTACGTTGGCAATCGGAGCGCTTTGTCCTACATAATTGGGAATCGGCTGATCCATTAGCATACCGTTTGTTTGCTTTTTGAAGTAATCAAAACCAACACTCAGGGCGCTGCCGAATAAACGGGTATCAAAACCCAAGTCTATCTGTTCGGACTCTTCCCATTTTACATTAGGATTAGGGATCGCAGCCGGAGAGGTTCCATACTGCATCATGCCGTCCTTTGAAGCGGAAGATACCAGATAACCTCCTCCGAAATAGTAGTTTTGCCCACCGTCCATCAACGACGTATAACGAAAGTTACCAATATTCTGGTTTCCGTTCTTACCCCAACTGAAGCGAAGCTTGAAACTATCAAACCACGTAGGTTTAAGGTCTGTGATAAACGGTTCGTTTAATACATTCCAACCCACGGAAACAGCCGGGAAGATAGCCCATTTGTTATTGGCGCCGAATTTGGAAGAACCGTCGCGGCGAACTGTTGCCTGAAGCATATACCGTTCGTCAAAGTTATAGTCTACACGTCCGAAGTAAGAAGCCAGCGATTCGAAATTGAATCCGTCTGTCCCTCCGTAGACGCGTTCTTCGTCGCGGTCGGCAATGGCGGAGTTAATATTAGCTTTAGAAGGATCTGTCTCCAGCAAACTGTAATCACTGCCGCCCAACTGGCGTTTTGTATATTTTTGTGCCGATTGTCCTGCCACGATGGCGAGGTTATGTTTGTCGGCAAACGTATCATTATAGGTCAATACATTTTCTACCAGCCAGGTATATCCGCGATTCATTTCACTCCATACCGAGCTTTGCGTAATGTTTTTACCTTGTGAAGCAAGGAAGTGAGGAAATTCATATCCGTCTTTTCCCCAGAAAGCTAGGTCAAAACCATAGCTGGACTTGAATTTCAATTTAGGGAGCATGTCTAATTCGGCCCAGAAAGAACCTACTAATTTGTCTTCGTTATTTTTTTCCTCACGCGGTTGGTTCAATATCCCTGCCGGATTGGCTATTTCCTGAAATCCGGTAGGTGGAATAGAAAATACACGCCCCTCTTTATCGGTTACGGCATACGGATATTGTGCCAATATGGAAGCAGCCGTTGCCTCATCTGCATAAACAGGCGTCAATGGATTAAATGTAAGGGCGCTTCCTAATATCGAACCGTATTCCGAGTTGGCCTCGATGCTTGTAGTTTTGCCTCTGGCATATCCTACATTAACGCCCACTTTCAGCTTGTTGAGAAAAGAACGGCTTATATCTTCAAACACTTCATAAGTAGAATTGGAACGGATGCTCCAGCGGTCGTAATTCGATTTACCGTAATCGCCGCCGATAATACCTTCCTGATTGTAGTAACCCATAGAGAGGAAATATTGCGCCTTTTCATTTCCACCGTTAATACTTACCTGATGATTCCGGACAGGTGCATTATAATTGAATGTTTCGTCTTGCCAGTCGGTACCGCTTCCTGCTGTTGCTATATCTTCCGGCGAATAACGGGGCGCATTTCCGTCGTTAATCTGGCTTTCGTTCATAATAATCATATACTCTCTGGCGTTGAGTACTGCTTTTTTCTTCCAGGGGTTTTGCCAGCCGTAACTTACGTCGTAACTGACAGTGGCTTTCCCTTTATTCCCATTTTTGGTAGTAACAAGGATCACTCCGTTGGCGCCACGCGTACCATAGATGGCGGCGGAGGCAGCATCTTTCAATATTTCTACAGACTGTATATCCGAAGGGTTCAGGTAATTAATACCTCCGCCTACCGGCATACCGTCTACGATGTATAAAGGATTACTGTCGTTTACCGTACCAATCCCACGGATACGCACTTTAGAGTCGGAACCGGGCTGGCCGGAACTCTGCGTAATCTGTACGCCGGATACTTTTCCTTTTAATACATCTTCTACGCGTGAAGGTTTGGATGTACTCAGGTCTTCGGCGGTAACCCGGCTGATAGCCGCTGTTACTACGCTCTTTTTCTGCACGCCATAACCTACAACCACTACTTCGTCGAGCAATTCCGAATCTTCGTATAAAACGATATTCACCAAATCCGATGCGTTGGCTGTTACTTCCTGGGATTTGAATCCAATATAAGAAACGGACAGGATACTTCCGTCCGGAGCGCTAAGAACGAACTGCCCGTCGAGGTCGGTCATTGTTCCGTTTGTAGTGCCTTTCACTACAACATTTACTCCGGGTAGCGGGAATTTATCGGTTCCCGATACGACAACACCTTTTATCTCTACATTCTGAGCAAAGACAGAGAAGGTTACACATAACAAAATTAAACTAGCTAACAGATTTCTCATAAAATATAATTTAAGAGTTATTTTTTGTGATGTGCCAAACATACGCTAATAATAGCCCGTTTGAACATAATTTACCTATTCCCAAATACGCTTGAAGCAGAAAACAAATACGTCAATAACCCGTCAGTGATTTGCAATCGATTGATTGAAAACGGGTAGAAGGATTCAGGCTAATTTATCCAAATATTCGCGAAGACTATCCTCGCGCTCAAGTTTCAGTTTTTTCCGCAAACGATAACGTAAGGTCTCAACGCCGCGCACAGACAGATTCAGCAGAGGCGCTATCTCTTTGGAAGAAAGATCCATCTTTACATAAATACACATTTTTAATTCGGAAACGGTTAAATCAGGATGATATTCTTTGAGTTTTTTTGTGAAGTTATTATGTACCAGGTCAAATTGTTCTTCAAAACCTTTCAGTACATCATCCGATGCAATATTCGAGTCGATACTGTTATTCAGGACAATCAACATCCGTTTGGCTTTGGCCGACGATTCTCCTTTTAACTCGGCAGATATTTTATACAACTCATCTTTAATCGTAGTCAATATTTCGTTTTTCCGGGAAATATGCATCATTAAATTGGCCAATTCCTGCGTTTTGAAAGTGAGTTCCTGCTCTAATTTTTCGGTATTCAGTTTTATGATCTCCTGTTCTTTCAGGTGTATCTCATTTTCACTTTTGGCTGCTTCCGCTTTCCTGTTCCGCAGGATACGGCGTTTATCGGCTTTATATAAAAGGTATATCAACAGCAAGAACAGGACGAGGCCGGTAATCCATGCATAGGTGCTTCGATACCAGGGGGGAAGAACGGCAAAGGAGAACGAGGCGGAAGAAACGCTCCCATCCGCAAACAAGGCTTCTGTTTCAAAGGTATAATCTCCTTCTTTCAGATTGTTGTACTCTTTTACCGATATGGGGGAAAATTCCGTCCATTGCATGTCGGGCTTTAGTCTTACCCTGTATTTTACAGGACTCTCAGGCCCAAACATACGGACGGCATATTCCAAACGAAGCGAACGCTCGTCATAGTTTATTTCAGGAGTCATGCCGGTATGCAAGAAATTGTCTGTATAAATCAATGAATCTTTCGGATAGGTGATATATACATTTTGTATGTACAGTTCGTTTTTCTCTTCTTTCGTACAAATAGCTTTATTTAAGAGGGCAAAACCATTGCCATTCGGTATAATAACCAACGAATCATACATGAAGGCCATGGATTCATAATACCGGATAAGTTCGATTTGATTAAAATTAAACGGATAAACAGCTGGTAAAAGACTGTCGGGAGAAGAAGTGTTTATTGCCTGAACCATCTGGGAAGAAAGCGCATAAACGTCGCTGCCCGATTGCTTGAATACAGGATATATTTCATTCGCCGGAAAATGGGAAAGATGTGTTGAAGGGATCATACGTTTCTGTAATTCATTATACGTATATATCCCGGATGCAGACGAAAAGAAGACAGAATCTCCTATCTGATGAAGGTATAAATCATCGGTTGATTCAAAACCGGATGAACGATCGTATAACGTGTATTCTTTTATGGAAAAATCAGCCATATCTACCTGCAGGCGGATCATCCCCTGGTCGAGCGCGCGGATCCAAAGGATATCGGGAGGGAGGAATGCCATGTTTTTCAGCCAGGTGGAGCCGTCCATGATTTTTTTACGGACAGACCATTTATGCTTCGTTTTCTTGATAAGGAACAGTCCTTCATAGGCGCCAATCAAACAGATATCAGGCCGTCCTTTTATGGCAATGCAGGATAATGCTCCCCGAAGGCCGGGTATCAACTCGGTTTCTTTCTCTTTCAACCAATATAGCCCTTTATCATGCAGACAGAAAATATCATCATTTACTTTTGTTATCCCCCAAACCTGACCGCTCAGTTCGCGGATTAGTTGGAAATTCGGCGGATTTTCACCCCGTACGACAGGCGCTTCCGTATAAAACAGTCCACGATTCGTACCCAACAATAAATAATCGTCTGTGAGCAATGCTGCATATCCGCTACCGTAGGCATTGGGCGAAGTATATAAATTTGAAAAAGGCGATTCTAGTTGTATATAATCAATGCCATCATCAAGTCCCAGCCAAAGGTTGTTACGGGCGTCGAATGCCAAAGAGAGAATCGTGTTGTTTTGTAAGCCATTCTGTTCGTTATAATAAACAGGTTGGCAGGAGCCGGCGTCTAATAAGACCAATCCCTTATGAATGGTCCCTACGGCAATATAGCCGGAAGAAACAGCCAGCGAGAAAATTTCATTACGCCGCATAAACTCTTCCACGCCTGTGACGAAAGGGACTATTTCCTTATCGGTAGCATAAAATAAACCGTCGAAAGCGGTTGCTATCAAACCGCCTGCCTGATAGGGAACGATGGCGCGTATCGTTTTCCCGCGTACAATCTCCTCGCCGGGCACCGGCAACAAAGAGTTGCCCACCAACATCCTGACGCCGTTCGTTGTGCCTATCAGCAATACGCCGTTTACGATATTGGAACAATCAATCTTATGCTCGCTGGGAATAATGGTAAATTCATTGCCTATTTGTTTGATAATATGCCTGTCGGAAACATAATAGATCAGGTTATCTATTTCATATATTCCCCAATAGCCGCCGGATAAATGATGGTTTGCGATGACCTCGCCAGACAGCCGGGTATATATTATCCGGCCGGTATGATCCGGTTCAAAGTAGCCGAACTCGTTATCTCCTCCCACATATATTCTGTTCTCCCTTTTAGAGATGTGTACCGAGCGAACGTCTTTTTGATTATCTACCGGATAAAGATTCCAGTCGTTCCCGTTGTATTCTAATAAGCCTTTTTGATTTCCCAGATAGATACGGTTTTTGTTATATATCTGTATATTCCATGTTTTAGCCCCTCTCCCAAACAAATCCTTCCCATAATTGTTTACAAAAGCATTCCACTGGGCCGGCAGGCTCAATGGGAAAAGTACAACGAATGTAAATGATAATACAAGGTTTTTCATGCTGTTAACAATTTCTTCCGGTTTGATAATTCCCGTAAATATACTAAACTTTGTTATATCTCAGGGATTAGTTTGAGGCGGGAGCCTATAATTTCATGAAAAGCGGCGCTCTGTATCCCTCAAAAGTTTTTATCTTCGCTTCCCTAAAGAAATGCCTTGTTATGCG
>JAISYY010000015.1 GCA_031269635.1 Tannerella sp.
TCGACGTAAACTTGGGCGTTTTCGAAGCGGACAACGATAACGCCTGTTCCTTTTTCGATAAATCCCGATTCGGATATTCCGTCGTAGTATACGCCGTCGATTATCACTTTGCCGGAAGGACGGAGGACGGTTGCCGTTATGCCTTCCTTGCCGACGAGACCGGACAGGACGGGAGATGATTTCGCTTCTTCGAGATCGGTCGCAAGCGCTAATTTCCGCATAAGTCCTCTTTTGCCGATGCGGCCCGACAGCCACAGCAAACTTCCGAAACCTGCCGAAATGCCTATTAATACAACCATGACGGAACGCCCGATTTCAAAATCACTGACATGCTCGAAATTGAAATCAATATTGTTCACGAGGGCGAGGCTAAGCCCGGTGATGATCAGAATCGTACCGGCAATGCCCGCTATACCGGTACCGGGTATGACGAAAATCTCAAATGCAACCAGTATAAGTCCTATGAGGAAAACCAAAATTTCCCAGTTTGCCGCAAATCCTTCGATGTATAAAGGGGCGAAATATAAGATTGCGGCCATAAAAGCGGCTACAGAGGGGAAACCTATACCGGGCGTCTGAAGCTCAAAATAGATGCCTCCTATGATAATCATGATCAGGATGGATTGAAAGATCGGATTCATCAGGAATCCTTTCACATTGTCTATCCATGAAGGTTCGTAGCTTCGGAGTTCGTATTCGTCGTATTGCATATATTTTGTGATAACATCGTCGACGGATTCCGCTACGCCCTCGCAAAAACCCCATTTCACAGCCTCTTCCGTCGTGAAGGTCAGTGTCTTTCCCGAATCTATCAGGTTGGGAATAATGATCCGGTCGTCGACCATGGCTTCGGCGATCTGCGGGTCGCGAATCCATTTATAGGTTGTATCTGATCCGTTTACAATCGTGTCGCGCCCGTGCGCTTCGGCCGTTGCTCGCATCATCGAACGCATGTACGACTGGTATTTGTCGGGCAACGCTTCGCCGGTCTGGTTGACGACGGTCGCAGCTCCTATGCTTGCGCCCTTGCGCATGTATATTTTTTTACATGCGATGGAGATAAGCGCTCCGGCCGAAGCCGCGTTGTTGTCAATAAACACATGCACGGGAACAGGGCTGTAAAGTATTGCCGTGCGCATGGAGTCGGCCGCTTCAAGCAGTCCCCCGTAAGTGTTCAGGTGTATAAGTACGGCGCTCGCACCAAGCGACTGCGCTTCTTCAAGTCCCTTGTTAAGATAGATCTGCGATGTCTTGTCAATCTCTTTTTTTATGTCTATCGTATAGACCAGCGGTTTGTCCGCAGCCAGGGACGCCGTTGATATAAGCCATGTAAGGATAAGGCAGGTTGTCGCATGTAATGATATTTTGCTCATAATATTTGTGTTAGTTGGTATAATTCTTTATTATTTCATTCAGTTTCCTGTCGCTTAATCCTTCGCCGTGCGATTCATAAGGCAGGCGGAATGTGCATCCGTTTATATATTCGGAACATCCGTATGCCGTTTTACCGCGCAGGATGGTTCCTTTTTTACATAAGGGGCAAACCGGCGCTTCCGTCTTGATTGAACTGCCGCCGTTGATTCCCGCGATGGTTTGGTTGCCGGGTATCGTTGATTTACCGTTGTCCGCGACGACCGTTTGACTGTTGAATACGGTCGCCTTGTCGTTATCTTTTACGGTCGTTTTGGCAGCGTTTTGCCCTGATTTTTTATGTTTCGGCATATCCGGGCTTTTTTTGGTAGAATTGTCAGAATCCCGGCCATCGCCTTGTGATGCTTTTTTTACAGATTCTTCATTAATCGTTATCGTATGCGAACTCCGGTCGGAGAGTACATTTTGTACGATTTGCCCGACCATTTCCTTCAGTTCGTTTAAGAACGCAGGGGCTTCGTAGACACCCTGTTCAATCTTACGGAGTTTATTTTCCCACAAGCCGGTCAGTTCCGCGCTTTTGAGCAGTTCTTCCCGTATCGTGTCGATGAGTTCTACGCCGGTAGGCGTGGCGTACAGGTTTTTACGCTCCTTACGTATATAATTGCGTTTGAAGAGTGTTTCTATAATGGCGGCGCGCGTTGAAGGCCTGCCGATGCCGTTTTCTTTCAGTGCGTCGCGCAGGTCCTCATTATCGACAAATTTCCCGGCGGTTTCCATTGCACGCAGAAGAGTGGCTTCGGTATACGGTTTGGGCGGAGTCGTCCATTTTTCGGCGAAATCCGGTTTATGCGGGCCGCTTTCGCCTTTAGTAAATTCCGGCAATACGGCGTTATCTTCGGCAGCATGTTGTTCATTGTTGCCGTCGTCGTTTGGTTGTTCTTTGTCCGCCGGCTGTTTTTCAAAAACAACGCGCCAACCCGGACGGAGAATCTGTTTACCGGTCACTTTAAACTTGACCTCTTCCACTTCTCCCAGCACCGTTGTTGTCGAAATCTCGCAATCGGGATAAAATACGGCAATAAAACGCCTTGCGACAAGGTCATAAACTTTACGTTCGTTATCCATAAGGTTTCGCGCCGGCACGCCGGTCGGTATGATGGCATGGTGGTCGGTAACTTTCGTATTATCGAAGACTTTTTTTGATTTGGGAATTTTAGCAGCCAGCAATGGGGCGGTGAGAGTCGCATAATCGGTCAGACCGTTCAGTATCTGCGGCGTTTTAGGGTATAGGTCTTCACTAAGGAAAGTCGTGTCTACGCGCGGATAAGTAGTTATTTTTTTCTCGTAAAGCGATTGTATCAACTTTAATGTATCATCCGCCGAGAAAGCGAATTTCCTGTTACATTCAACCTGCAGCGATGTCAGGTCAAACAGGCGCGGCGCATATTCCTTTCCCTTCTTTATGGTTATATCGGTAACGGTAAAAAGTTTGTCCGTGATTTTTTGCAACAATTCTTCCCCTTCTTCTTTTTTTGAAAACCTTCCTTGCGTGGAGGAAAATGTTGTTTCGCGATAGACCGTTTTTAATTCCCAGTAAGGTTCGGGGTTGAAATTTTCAATTTCTTTCTGGCGTTTTACGATGAGTGCGAGCGTTGGCGTCTGAACGCGCCCTATGGATAAGACCTGTTTATTTTGTCCGTAACGCAGTGTATATAAGCGTGTTGCGTTCATCCCAAGTATCCAGTCGCCTATGGCGCGGGACAAGCCGGCCTCATAAAGATTCTGGTATTCGGCCTGGTCTTTCAGCGTCCGGAACCCTTCGCGTATGGCCTCCTCCGTAAGGGATGATACCCAGAGGCGGCGTACGGGGCATTTGCATCCGGCCCTCTGCATGACCCAGCGTTGTATCAACTCGCCTTCCTGCCCGGCATCGCCGCAATTAATCACTTCTTCTGCGTTTTGAATGAGGGATTCAAGTATTTTAAACTGTTTCCGGTAGGTAGGATTAT
>JAISYY010000100.1 GCA_031269635.1 Tannerella sp.
GCCTGCCGCGAAGCGGTATGGATATGCATGGATTCGCTGGGAATGGAACTTTACGAATATCCCGGCAATCCCCAATACAATCTTTCCGACACGATACTCCGGCAAATGTCCCTGCGCCAAGCTTTCTGTGAAGACTGGAACAGCGAGATCATCTGGGCAGATACCAGGGACTGGGTTAATTTCCTGCAATGGCGCACCTTACCTATCCAGTTGAATCCCTTGTACGAAGGGCAGCCTCAACAATCGAGGGTTTTCTCGGTACCGCTGCAAATGGCGGAAATGTTTTATTCCGAAAACGGGGTTCCCATTGAAGAGGACAAGGAGTGGGTACACGATACCCGCTATACCGTGCGCCGAGCGGAAGAAAAAGACCAGTTGTACATACGCAGAGGCGCCGAGACCTCCCGCCTGAATTTCGAGCGCGAACCACGGTTTTATGCCTGGCTGGGATTCGACCAGGGCGTCTGGTACGGCTCAGGCTCTTATGACGACTCGCGTCCGGAAAACCTTTACAATGTGAAGCAGAGAAGATTCAGTCCTAACAATATGAATGAACCTACCGGATATCTACCAAAAAAATGGATTCATTACGAAACGGGACAGTATGCTACCAGTTCAATAACTATATATCAATATTTATGGCCGAATTTCAGGCTGAGCGACCTGTTGCTTTATTACGCCGAAGCGCTGAACGAAGCCGAAGACAGCCAGGCCGCGCGCCAGGAAGCCATGAAATATGCCGATATGGTGCGTGAACGTGCCGGATTGCAACCCATAGACGTGGCGTGGAGGGATTACTCGAACAATCCGTCCAAATATACGTCGCAAAATGGATTAAGGGACATTCTGCAGCGTGAGCGGATGATTGAAATGTTTCTCGAGGGGAGCCGTTTCTGGGATTTGAGGCGATGGAAAACCGCCCGTGAAGTGTTGAACAGACCCATTGAAAGCTGGTGCGGATTTAATGCTACGGCGGAAGAAATTTTCAAACCCTACGCGATGTATGCTATTTCTTTCGGATTGAAAGATTATTTCTGGCCCATAGACGAAAGCGAACTGTCGAGAAACAGGAACTTAGTGCAGAGCATTGGGTGGGAGTAATATAATTAACAATTATGAATTACGAATTACGAATTAAAAGTTATGAATAATAAGATTATAAAATATTTAATGTCTTTTTTCCTCTTTTTGGCAGTGTTTATTGCGTGTGAGGAAGAAAAGAAACTGGTTTATTACGACGAGAGCGCTCCGGCGCCCGTCGCCATTGATGCCGGTACAGTCACGGTGGAAAATTCCGCCGGCAAATCGGTCTTAAGATACGAAATTCCGATTGATGACAATTTGCTGTTTGTCAAGGCGGAATATGAATCGGCTCCGGGTGTTGCACGCCAGGCCAAATCGTCGCGTTATACGGACACGCTGGCTCTTGAAGGTTTTGCTGCAGCTGGGGATTATCAGATTAAACTTTTCAGCGTCGGAAAAAATGAAAAGGAATCGCAGCCCGTTACCGTAACCGTATCGCCGCTTACCCCACCCGTTCTGGAGGCTTACCCCAGTTTGGATGTCATAGCTACTTTCGGGGGGATTGAAGGCTCGTTCTCCAACTTGTCGAAACAACCGCTAAAAGCTGTCCTGATGATTGATTCTACCGGAAACGGACTTGAGTTTTTGCAATCATTTATGATAGACAACCCCAAGGCAAAGTTTACGGTCAGGAATCTTCCGGCAAAAGCCATGCGTTTTTCCGTCTATATGAAGGACCGGTGGGGGAATAAAACCGAAGCGAAGGAATATGTCCTCACGCCAATGTTTGAAGAAAGGCTGGACAAAACAATATGGAAAGAATTCAAACTACCTTCGGATTTTCAGAACTCGTTGGAGAACAACTATCCGGGCTATCGTTTTACCGGACTGTTCAGCGACATAATCTGCCCGTGGAACGGATGGACGGATAACTTTATTCCCGACATTAGTAGTTTGCCCAGTACGTTTACAATTGATTTGGGCGCAGAAGCCAAACTTTCGAGAATCAATCTGGTTCCCTGGTGGGCACGGCTGTACACTGATTATCCGAGAGAATTTGAAGTATATGGTACCGCATCCCGCAATCCGGGCGACGACCTTTCCGCCGGAGGCGACTGGACGTTGATCGGTAAGTTTACGTCGTGGAAACCTTCCGGAGATGACCCGCTGGTGGTTACGGCCGACGATCAAAATTACGCATGGCCGGGAGGCGAAAACTTCGACATTATATCTACCGATGAACAACCTGACCCCTACTTCACCGTCAGGATGGTAAGATTCAAAATTCTGAAAACCTGGAGCGGAAGTACTAATTTTTATTCGATAGATGAACTCACGCTCTGGGGACAAATTGTAAAATAATTGAAAAACAATAGGATGAATATGATGATAAAAGAAAATTTCTTGAAAATACGGTTCGGATTACCGGCTGTATCCGGCTTTGTTGCGATTGCAATCATGATGTCGGTATTATCTTCCTGCAAGGACCAGGATGTGATGTTCAAACAGTATGTAGTAGAAGGCGGTATTCCCTATCTCGGCACCGTATCGGGCGCTAAAATCCGCATCGGGATAAACCGTTTGGAACTTAGTTTCAGCGTGGCGGATCCTGCTACGACGAAGGTGGGTGTTTATTGGAACGATTACGGGGATTCGGTAATAATAGCTGTCAATCCGGGCGAACTGGTTAAAAAAATCATTGACCTGCCCGAAGGACAATATTCCCTGTTTATCAAATCCTACGATGCACGGGGAAATTCTTCCAATCCGTACGAGTTGGTTACGCAAACGGTAGGCGAAAAATATATCGCATCGCTTGCACATCGCGGAATCAGTAAGAAAACAACGAGTTTCAACTCCGACCTTTATATTGACTGGGAAGCTCCCGGTAGCGGAACCAGATTCACCGATGTGATCTATACATCAACCGACGGATCCGAAAAAAGAATCCGCGTCGAAAACGGTTCCAACGAAACAAAGATTGATGACTATAAGCAGGGTACGGCGTTTAAACGAACTACGTATTACAGCCCCGACAACCTGTGGCTGGATACTTTATCGACCATGCGTACCGAAAGCGACCTGACGGTAGATAAAAAGATCGGCCGGGTAATCGCTTATTCTACGCAGACATCCGGCGACGAAGCCTCCAAATTTTACGACGGCGATATAAACACGGTCTGGCAGACAAACGGTAACTATCCCGAATATGCAACCGTCGATCTGGGGAGGGAAGTCCCTGTTATAAGTTTTGTTATTGTTCCTTCCAAAAAATATACCGGAGGGCAGGCAGACCCGAGAGCACCGACGAAGGTCAGGTTTGAAGTCAGTTCCGACAACAATACGTGGACAACCGTCGGAGAATACGACTATGATAACGGACTCTATTACGACAATGAGCGTTCGTTTAAACTCGATCAGCCCGTAAACGTCCGTTATGTGCGGTTTACCGGCGTCGAATGTACCGATGCGCCGATATACAACGCCGGTATCGGAGGTCCCAATACGGTCAAGATGCTGCTTGCCGAGTTAAACGTCAATTTCCAGTTGGGAAACTGACCGGAGAAAAAAGCCCCTTGGGAGAAGTTCGAAGGGGCTTTTATCGTGTTCTTTGACATGTTGGATTTACACGCATAATAGTCTGAACCATGATTTTCGGATGATTAATAAGATTCCTGTGATTGTTTTCCAATCATTTAAATCATAAAAATCAAACAAATCACAGTTCAGACGAAAATTTGTTGTATTTTTGTGAGAAATTTATTGATTATGAAATCATTCAACACAACAGGTCCCTGCGACCCCGAAATGTATTATATGTTGCCCCCCCGAAGCGCGTTTGGTTGGGGTAGGTTTAAACCGTTATATTGACGAAAAACTCTATTGGGCGGTTTTGCCGG
>JAISYY010000194.1 GCA_031269635.1 Tannerella sp.
GGATTTTTATTTTTCATGGCGTTTTTGTTTTTAAACGATATGATGTAGATTTGAGAGATTTCCGGGAATTATTCGGCCTTTATTTATTATTCCTGTATTGCAACGGGGTGATTCCCTGTGTTTTTTTGAAAAGCGTACAGAAGTAATCGGCATTTTCGAAGCCGACGCTGAATGCAATTTCCTGGCTTGTCTGACGGGTATTGACAAGCAACTCCTTGCTTTTTTGAAGGCGCAATTCCTGCATGTAATGAACCGGCGTAAAGCCTGTATATTCCTTGAAATGACGGCGAAACACGGTATAATTCATATTTATCTTGCCTGCGATTTCCTCCATTGAAATGTCTTTATTGAAGTTTTCGCGCATGATTGCCCGCGCTTTGTTTATCCGGTCGCTGATGTGAATCTTCTCGAAATCATTTTGATGGCCTCTTGAGTAGATAAGACTCAACAGGTGATTGACGATTCCCGCCAGCAGTTGCTGATAACCGAACAATTGATGCTGAGCCGTCTCGATAGCGCTCTGATAGAGCGTTATGACATCTTCTTTCAGTCCGATACTAAATAACGGTTCGCGTACATTGAAAAAGTTGCGATTGACGCGGTTGTCAATCGTCGGACCTTCAAAGCCAATCCAGAACTCATTCCAGCCGGTTTCGGAATCGGGATGATAAGTGTGCCATTCACCCGGGAACAGCATAAACATCGTTCCTTCACCCACTTCGGTCTCCCGATGGTGATTGGATTTGAACATGCCTTTGCCTTGCGTTATGTACACAAGACAGTATTCATTCAGGATACGCCCTTTTTGCGGTGAAAACAGGTACCGCGTCGGACGGTAGGGCGGCGGATAGGGCGCACCCTTTTCAACCTGACGGCAGCCGACTGTATTGATAGTCAGTCCCCACATCAGATCCTGTTCGCTTGCAAAAATATAGCTTACATGTATATTGCCCTTCATCGTATCGTATTGTATTTTGTAACCACAAAAATAGTCATTTGTTCCATCAAATTTTGTCGTAATATCAAAAAACAAAATGCTATTATCAAAAAATTAAATTGAACGACGGAAATACTGTTTTACCTTTGTGGCGTAATTAAATTGTAATGGAATTATGCCAATCTGGAACAACGACAAAGAACTGTTTGAACTGACTAAAAAAGAGCTATTTACGGCGCTTTTAGGCGATGTAATGGACAAGATGGGGCTGTTGCATCAGTTCCTGCCTGCCATCATCAAGCCTTTAAGTCCGGCAATGGTCGTCATTGGCAGGGCGATGCCTGTAATAGAAGCCGACATTGCAGGCGAGGTAGTTGAGAATGCCAAAAATGTCGTTTTGGGGAAGCCTTTCGGACTGATGTTCGAGGCGTTGGACGACCTGAAGGAAGACGAGGTTTACATCTGCAATGGCTCATCGCATAACTACGCTCTCTGGGGCGGGTTGATGAGTACGCGGGCAATGAAACTCGGCGCGGCCGGCACGGTCGTCAATGGCTACACACGCGATACAAATGAGATATTGCGTCTTGGCTTCCCGACTTTTTCCGTCGGGACGTATGCTCAAGACCAGGGGCCGCGCGGCAAGGTGATTGACTATCGTGTCGCCATAGAGTGGAACGGCATACTCATCCATCCGGGCGATATCGTTTTCGGCGACCGCGACGGAGTGATAATCATCCCTAAAGATGCGGAGAAAGAGGCTTTTGAAGGGGCATTCGCGAAGGCGCGCGGTGAAAAACTGGTAGCGCAAGCTCTTCGTAACGGTGAAAGCGCTGTGTCGGCGTTCGACAGATATGGTATAATGTAAATTGGAAATCAGAAGATGAAAACTATCGGAAACTATCGTTGGAGGATATTGTCGCTGCTGTTTTTTGCGACGACGATAAACTATATTGACCGGCAGATTATCGGAATCCTGAAACCGTTCATTTCCGACGACCTCGCCTGGACGGAAGCCGACTATGGATATATCGTAACGACATTCCAGATTGCATACGCAATAGGCTTGCTTACTACCGGACGGTTAATAGACCGTTTCGGTACGCGTATCGGGTATGTCTGGTCGATAGTCGTCTGGTCGGTTGCCGGCATTGCACATGCGGCCGCCCGTGGGGTAATGAGTTTTGCGGCCGCTCGTTTTTTGCTTGGTTTCGGCGAATCGGGCAACTTCCCGGCTGCCATCAAAGCCACCGCCGAATGGTTTCCCGTCAGGGAACGCGCCTTTGCATCGGGACTGTTCAACTCCGGGTCAACGATAGGCGCAATTATCGCTCCCGTCATTGTTTCGGGTATAACCCTTGCTATAGGCTGGCAATGGGCGTTCATCATTACCGGTGCGCTTGGTTTTATCTGGATTTTCTTTTGGTTGGCGATGTATCGCCTCCCGCAGCAGCATCCTAAAGTAAAACAGGCCGAACTGCAATATATTACCCAGGATACGGAAGATAATCTCCCCCAAAAGAAAACCGGATGGACGGAACTGCTCCGTCACCGCGAGACGTGGGCTATTTGCTCAACCAGACTGATTTCCGACTGGGTATGGTGGTTCTTCCTGTTCTGGATACCCGATTTTCTGAACAAGACGCATGGCATTGATATTAAGCAGGTCGTAATGCCGCTGATACTGATTTACGCCGTTTCGAGTATTGGCGGTATCGGCGGGGGATGGCTTTCGTCGAAGTTTATCGCCATGGGCAAGAGTGTTGACTTTGCGCGCAAGACGTCGGTTCTGCTATGCGCCTTGATTATCCTGCCCGTCATGCTCGTCTCGCAGGTGCATAACTTGTGGACAGCGGTAGCGTTGATAGCGCTTGCCGCCGCCGGACATCAGGGCTGGGCGTCGAACATATTTACAATTGTGTCCGACATTTATCCCAAGAACGCAGTCGGCTCCATGTCGGGACTGGCAGGCTTTGCGGGGGCGGTGGGAGGCGCCTGCTCTGCCTCGGTAGTAGGCTTAATGCTCGAAAGTACAGGCAGTTACTTCCTTATCTTCCTTACAGCATCATCGGTTTACGTGATTAACTGGCTTATTATAAAGATATTTATCAAACGTATCAAACCCATATCAATATGAATAAAACAGCATACAACGAACGGTTCGCATCACATCCGCGAGATGTAAAACAGTACGATACGGAAACGCTCAGGCGCGAGTTTCTTATCGAAAACGTGTTCGAAGACGACCGCGTACGGTTAGTCTATACCGGTTACGACCGCATGATAGCCGGCGGCGCAGTTCCGAAGACGGATGCTCTTCGTCTTGAACCGGTTGAGCCGATGAAAGCGGCCTATTTCTGCGAGCGGCGCGAACTGGGAATTATCAACATTGGCGGTAAAGCGCTCATCACAGCCGACGGAACGGTTTATGAGCTTGATTTTAAGGAAGCGCTTTACATCACGCAAGGTACGCGTGAAATCATCCTCAAAAGCGTTGAATCTGCCGCGCCGGCAATGCTTTACCTCAATTCCACACCGGCGCACCGCGCTTTCAGCAACAAACTTATTCGCCAAAGCGACGTCAACCGTATTCCTCTCGGCGAAGAAAAATATGCGAACCGGCGATGTATCCATCAGTTCATAGTTGCTGCGACATGCCGGACCTGCCAGTTACAGATGGGATTGACCGAGCTGCAGGCGGGCAGCGTCTGGAACACCATGCCGCCGCACACCCACAGTCGCCGCATGGAGGTCTATCTATACACCGGCCTCGAAGAAGGTCAGTCTATCTGCCATTTCATGGGTGAGGGGAACGAGACGCGACACATCTGGATGCATAACAACCAGGCGGTTATCTCGCCCAACTGGTCTATACATGCGGCGGCGGGGACTTCAAATTACAGCTTTATCTGGGGTATGGCAGGCGAAAACATGGATTTCAATGATATGGACGTAATAAAACCCGACGAAATAGTATGAATAATAGGATAGACAAATTCAGGCTCGACGGGAAAACGGCTCTCGTGACCGGAGGGACGTCCGGGCTGGGCTTTCACATGGCTGTCGCATTGGGACAGGCAGGAGCGCGAATATGCGTCAATGACATCCGGGAAGATAAACTCGAAGAGGCTGCCGGGAGTTTCGCCGCATACGGTCTCGACGTGTTTATCGTCAAGTTCGACGTAAGCGACGAAACGGATGTGGATAAAGGTGTTACGACGATAGAACGCGAAGCGGGCGAGATAGACGTACTTATCAATAATGCCGGGATTATTAAGCGTATTCCCATACTGGACATGAGCGTTGACGATTATAAACAGGTTTTGAACGTCAATCTGGTGTCAACCCTAATCGTATCCAAACGGGTAGTCCCTAACATGATACGCAACGGCGGCGGTAAAATCATCAATATCTGCTCCATGATGAGCGAGCAGGGACGCAACTCGGTCTCGGCATACGCTTCCGCAAAGGGAGGACTTAAAATGCTGACCAAAAACATGTGCTGCGAATGGGCGAAACACAATATTCAGGTAAACGGTATCGGTCCGGGCTATATGAAAACCGTCCTCACAACCGGTTTTGCAACGAAAGGACATCCTTTCGACACGCTTGTGAAAATGCGTACTCCCGCCGCTCGATGGGGCGAACCCGACGACTTGATGGGAACAGCTGTATTCCTTGCCTCCGACGCGAGTAATTTTATTAATGGCCAAGTTATTTACGTTGACGGCGGCATACTGGCTAATTTCGGATATATGGAAGGAGAAAATGACTTATGAACAGATTGTATTACATATTATTATTGATGGCCTTGACGGCATGTCAACCAAAGATGACGAAACAGCAGACTTTTTGTCGTTTCGTCCCCGAACGGACGGATGATTTCGCATGGGAGAACGACCGTGTGGCGTTTCGTGTTTATGGTCCGGAATGTCAGCGCCTTGCCGAAACGGGCGCCCCGGGGGGACTGATTTCGAGCGGCATTGATTGCTGGCTGAAACGGGTGGATTACCTCATCATTGATAAATGGTACAAAAAAGCCGGAACAGGCGGTTCGTACCATCATGACGACGGGGAAGGATTAGATAATTTCCACGTCGGTTCAAGTCGTGGTTGCGGAGGAACGGCGATTGTCGGCAACGGGGAATTTCTCGTTTCAAAAAACTTTTCGGAATGGGAAGTTGTAGAAAACAGCGCCTCCCGCTCCGTCTTTCGTTTGAAATACAAACCGGTAACGGTAAAAGGAAAACCGGTCGTTGAAACAAAAACCATCACGATCCGTCCGGGCGATCATTTTTTCCGCTGCGATGTGACATTTGAGAGCGAACTGCGTATCGACACCCTTGCCATCGGGCTGACACTGCACGGCAACAAAGGGCAAACAGACCAATCGCCCGAAGGCTGGATAACTTACTGGGAACCGATCGACGATTCCGAAATCGGGATGGCGGCTTTTGTCCGTAAAAAAGACTTGCTCGGAAGTGTGAAAATTGAGAACAAAGGCGAGGCGTTAAATCATATCTGGCTGTTTGCCAAGCCTAAGAACAACAGGATTACTTATTATGCCGGTTTCGGCTGGAAGAAAAGCGGACAGTTCGCATCGGCCGGAGAATGGAA
>JAISYY010000203.1 GCA_031269635.1 Tannerella sp.
GCGGCTTTGGCGCCCTCTCCCATTGATATGATAATCTGTTTATATGGAACGGTAGAAACGTCTCCTGCCGCATATATTCCGGGTACATCAGTCCGGCAATACCGGTCAATCTCTATTTCTCCAATGGAATTTGTTTTAACGATCCCGTTGAAAACGGAACTGTTCGCTTTGAGACCTATCTGAACAAAAACTCCGTCCAAATCAACAATGCGTTCTTCTCCATTCTGACGGTTCTTGACTTTCAGTCCTACAATCTTTTCTCCATTACCAATCAATGCCGTCGTTTGTGAATTAACGTAAACTTCAACATTAGGCAGGCTTCTCAATTTTTCCTGCAAAACCTGATCCGCTTTAAGATCTTCCAGAAACTCCAATACCGTCACTTTCGAGCAGATACCGGCCAAGTCGATCGCCGCCTCAATTCCGGAGTTACCCCCTCCTACAACCGCAACATGTTTGTTCTTGTAGAACGGCCCGTCACAATGCGGACAAAAGGCGACGCCTTTTCCTATATAATCTGCTTCCCCTTCAACGCCAAGCCTCCTCCAGCTTGCTCCCGTAGCAATAATTAGCGCCGGAGCCGTATAAATTTCACCTCCTTTGACGTGAAGTATTTTATTTTTTCCTTCCAGTTCTATTTTTTCAACCGTCCGGTTCTCAAAAACATCAACCGGATAGACCTGTATATGCGTTTTCAGGTTATTGGCAAGTTTTTCGCCGGTCGTTTCAGGAACGGAAATAAGGTTTTCTATTCCGACGGTTTCTTTCACCTGTCCGCCGATACGTTCGGCCAGTACCGCCACTTTCAGACCCTTACGGGCCGAATAAATCGCCGCAGAAGCTCCCGCAGGGCCTCCGCCGGCAACCAGGACGTCATACGCTTTTTTCTCTTTATTTGAATTTACCGTTTCGTCAATACCATATTTCGTTTCCAGTTTATCCAACAATTCACCGAAACCCGCCTTTCCCGAATGAATAAATTCACCACCGGCAAATACGGCCGGAACACCTTGTATTTTAAGGCGGTCGACCTCTTCCTGATTGATCGCTCCATCCACTATTTCGTGCTTTATGTTCGGATTTATCAGAGACATCAGATTGAAAGCCTGCGCCACATCCGGACAATTCGTACAAGTGAGCGAAACGTACGTAGAAATATTTATATCTCCCTTGAGGGCTTTTACCCTGTTCCGAATAAACTCATCGGGAATATTTTTACCTTTCCCGTCACAATTCAATACGGCCAGCAAAAGAGTAGAAAACTCATGACCATTCGGAACCATCCGGAATTTTATCCCGGTTTTCATACCGTCCTTCAACAGGTAAAATTCCAACTTATCACCTTTGTTCGGACGAACCTGCAACTTCTCCGAACAGGAAGCCGTATCTTCCAACAATTCCAGCAGCTCTTTACGACTCTCATGGCCGTCAGCCACATATACATCAAATATAAACGACGATGACAGGTTTGCAAAAATAGATTTAACCTGTTCTTTTAACATATTGTCTAACATAATATTTTTTTTAAAAATTGATTCTCAAAAATCTCCCGGTGCCATAACGGCACATCTGATAACTGATAAAAAGGGGCGGTCCTGAATTGCCAGACCACCCCCCCTACCATAAGTACTTACCGTATCAACCGGTCACATCAAATCTTTCCAACCAGATCTATGCCCGGCTTCAATGTCTGATCGCCTTTTTTCCACTTAGCGGGACAAACTTCATTGGGATGCTCCGACACAAATATGGCCGCTTCTATTTTGCGAAGCAACTCGGATGCATTACGCCCGATGCCGTTGTCATGAATTTCGCATATTTTAATCTGTCCTTCCGGATTGAACACAAACGTTCCTCTGTACGCGAGGCCATCTTCCTCAATATGAACGCCTAAAGCCCTTGTAAGCAAACCTGTCGGATCTGCAAGCATCGGATACTGAATTTTCTTAATGCTTGCCGACGCATCGTGCCATGCCTTATGCACAAAATGAGTATCCGTACTTACGGAATAAATCTCAACGCCCAGCTCTTTAAATTTAGCATAATTTTCGGCCATATCTTCCAGTTCCGTAGGACATACGAATGTAAAGTCTGCCGGATAGAAAAAGAATACGCCCCATTTTCCGTTAACGTCTTTGTTCGTCACTGTTTTAAACTCGCCATTATGGTAGGCGTTTACCTTAAACTCAGGAATGTAAGAATTAATAATTGGTGTCATAACTTTAAATATTAATATTATTAAGAATATCATTTATTGAAATCGGTACAAAATTACAATCATTACAATTACCGGCAAAATTTTTTCCGTTAAAAAATATTATTCATTCCGTTTTTCTATTCGCATGAACACATGGCTACATTATATAATAGAGCGCTACGACGGTTTTTAATGCCATAAAATAATAAAAACATTAAAAAGAGCGGTTATCTCAATTTCTAATTGTATCTTTGCCCAATTAAAATTAAACATATAAACTTTTTAAAGAGAATAAGCAATGAATACTTTATTATTTTTACAAAATCTGGGAGCGACGGAAATCATCATTATTGCAATGGTAGTCCTTTTACTGTTTGGTGGGAAAAAAATTCCCGAACTGATGAAAGGGCTTGGTAAAGGCATTAAAAATTTCAAAGAAGGTGTAAAAGGAATTGAGGATGATATAAAAACGGACGATTCTTCAACACCGGCTGCAACGAAATAATACCGGAAAATAAAACATTGTTATGTCGGAACAGCAGGATGAAATGTCTTTCTGGGAGCACCTGGAAACATTACGCTGGACATTATTCAGGTGTGTTATTGCGCTTATAGTTTTTGCTATAGGTGCATTTATTTCTATGTTTGAATTATTTGATTCCGTAATTTTGGCGCCGACGCGTTCCGACTTCATTTTATACCGCGGGCTTTGTAAAATAACAACAACCATACCGCTTATGCCGGATTTCTGCGACGATACCTATTTAGTGAAGATCTTCAACGTAAAACTTGCGTCCCCGTTTTTCTTTCACATGTCGACATCCTTTTGGCTGGCATTGTTGGTGACGTTCCCGTATCTTGTTTACGAAATATGGAAATTCATAAGACCGGCGTTATATGACCATGAAAAGAAAAACATAAGGTGGGCGTTTGTCTTCGGTACGATCATGTTTTTCACCGGTTGCGCCGTTGGTTATTTTCTGGTTTTTCCCATGACGTTGCGTTTTCTTGCGACCTACCGGTTAAGCGAGGCAATCGCAGAACAGGTGTCGCTGGAATCATACATTGATACGTTTATCATGATGGTATTCCTCATGGGCATTATTTTTGAGATGCCTTTAGTGTCGTGGTTATTGTCGAAACTGGGACTGCTCACCCGCTCATTTTTCAACAAATACCGTCGCCACGCCATTGCCGGATTATTAATATTAGCTGCGTTCATCACGCCAAGCAGCGACCCGTTCACACTTGGCACCGTATTTTTCCCGCTGTACGGATTATACGAATTAAGTGCATTTTTCGTCAAAAAAGCCGCTAAGGAAGATGAAGATGAAACAGGAACAGAAATTGTCAAGTATGAATAAAAAGACAAGGCGAAAAGCAAGCGGTAATATATTTCATTACAAGATAGCTCCCGAATTCCGGAAAAAGATAAACATCGCCGTGTGGAGTTGTTTCGGATTTTTTTTGCTGGGAGTGATTTTTATTTTTACAGCGATAGCCCAGGGACGCATCGGTTATGTGCCTCCCATAGAACAGTTGGAAAACCCTATTAACCGCTACGCTTCGCAGGTTATTTCCGAAGACGGGATTATGATGGGACTTTATTCTTTCAGCAAAGACAACCGCATATTTGTGAAATACAGCGATTTATCGCCACAATTAGTACAGGCCCTTATCGCGACGGAAGATAACCGGTTTGCAAAACACAGCGGAATTGATATCAAAGGACTTGTACGCGCCATCGTAAAACGCGGAATATTGATGCAGAAAAGCGGCGGCGGAGGCAGTACGATTACGCAACAGCTCGCCAAACAATTGTATTCGCCGGACGCAGGCAGCGTCGCCGAACGTATATTGCAAAAGCCGATCGAATGGGTTATTGCCGTTCGTCTTGAGAAATATTACACAAAAGAGGAAATCATAAACATGTATCTTAACAAATTTGACTTCCTTTATAATGCCGTTGGCATACAATCCGCCTCAAGAGTGTATTTCAATACGATACCTAAAAACCTTAAATCCGAAGAAGCGGCTACATTGATAGGCATGTGCAAGAATCCTTCGTATTATAATCCGAAGAGGTATAACGAACGCGTTAAAAAACGCCGTAATACCGTATTGAAACAAATGGAAAAATACGGATACCTTGACAAGGCGGCCTGCGATTCCTTATGCCTGCTGCCGTTGGAACTTGATTTCAGACGCATTGACCATAAGGAAGGAATAGCCCCGTATTTCAGGGAATACCTCCGCCTTATGCTTACTGCAAAAAAACCCGTGCGCAGCGATTATCCATCGTGGAAACAGCAGAAATATGTCGAAGATTCCATTTCATGGGAAACCAATCCATTATATGGCTGGTGCAATAAAAATGTAAAATCGGACGGCAGTCATTATAATATACAAACCGACGGGCTGAAAATTCATACAACGTTAAATTCGCGTATGCAGCAATATGCGGAAAATGCCGTTGAAGAACATATCGGAAAAGTACTTCAACCCAGATTCTTTAAAGAGAAGAAAGGCAGGAAATACGCGCCATTTACGTTTGATTCCGTAACCGATAAAGAAAAAGAACGGCAGATCAATGAGATTTTAAACCGTGCGGTAAATCAATCAAACCGCTACAAGGCAATGAACGAAGCGGGAGCCAGCGAAGATGAAATCGCTCGCGTATTTAAAACAAAAACGGAAATGTCCGTCTTCACGTGGGAAGGAATGAAAGATACGGTCATGAGTCCCCTCGATTCGATACGCTATTATAAAACGCTCCTGCGTACCGGATTTATGGCAATGGATTCGCGTACCGGACACGTCAAAGCCTATGTCGGCGGGATTGATTATGCAAATTTCCAGTACGACATGGTAACAACGGGACGCCGCCAGATAGGCTCGACGATGAAACCGTTTGTCTATTCGTTAGCGATGACCGAAGGCTTTACGCCATGCGACAAGATGCTGCATGTACAACAGCATCTTATGGATGAGTACGGAAAGTTATGGTCTCCCCAAAACTCAACGAATAAAAATATCGGCGAGGAAGTCACGATACAATGGGGACTGCAAAATTCATCCAACTGGGTAACCGCATATATTATGGGACATCTTTCGCCTTATGCACTCGAACGCCTGCTCCGTTCCTACGGATTTAAAGGTCATATCGACCCGGTTAACTCCATGTGCCTCGGAACGCCCGACATCTCCATCTCGGAAATGGTAAGCGCATATACCGTGTTTACGAACAAAGGCATCCGCATAGAGCCTGTGTACGTAACCCATATAGAAAATGCATACGGAACGATTGCTACATTTACCCCGCAGATAAACGAAGTATTGCCGGAAGACGCAACCTACAAAATGCTTAACATGCTTCAAAGCGTTGTTGACGGAGGTACGGCCGGCCGTCTCCGCTGGACATACGGAATCAAAGCGTCCATGGGCGGAAAAACAGGTACGACTCAAAACCACTCCGACGGCTGGTTTATGGGATTCACGCCGAGTATTGTAGCCGGTTGCTGGGTAGGAGGAGAAGAACGGTCTATTCATTTTGACACCATGGAAGGCCAGGGAGCAAACGTTGCGCTACCCATATATGCCCTCTTTATGAAAAAGGTTTTTGCCGACAAAGAACTGAAATACTCCGAGAATGAGAAATTTGACATCCCCGAAGAGTATGAAAACCCATGCGCTTCAAGAAGTAAGGGAAATGATTCCA
>JAISYY010000295.1 GCA_031269635.1 Tannerella sp.
CGCAGTTGTCCGAACGGGTAGAAGGGCTTAGCACGGATATTGAGGTACTCAAGGATGTTAACGAGAGCCAAAGCATACGCATCGACAACCAGGACAAAGCCATGAACACCGTCTATTACTGTTTCGGGACAAAAAAAGAACTGAAAGAACAGAATATCCTTTCCGGAGGCGGATTATTCGCCAAATCAAAAGCGTTGCAGGGAGATTTCAACAAAGATTATTTCATCGCCATTGACAAACGCCAGGTTACCGCCATACCGCTCTATTCGTCAAAAGCAAAAGTGAAAACCAATCATCCCAAAGATTCGTATAATTTTTTTAAAGATCCCGAAGGAAACCTTACATTGGAAATAGAGGATCCCGATGAATTCTGGAGTTTGAGCAGCTATCTGGTGATTGAAGTAGGTTGATGCGAAACGGGACAAAACATAAATCCCTGTTTTTTAGTCTCGAATTTTTCAAACAAACAAAAATAATGACCCGGATTGCTTCACCCTTCGGATTCGCCGGTAGCAGCGTGCGCTTCATTATTGCGAGTAAGTTACTAAACAAGTTTAGCAAATAGTATGTCAAAATGTCAGTTATTCTCTTTGGCACTCATTTTGCCGTTCCGGTAATGGAAATAACAAATGAGAATCAAAATAAAGGAGAAATAACTATATGAATTTTAATAATTTTACAATCAAATCGCAGGAGGCCGTTCAACAGGCGATTGAACTTGTCAGGCTAAACAGCCAGCAAGTGGCCGAAGCCGTACATCTGCTCAAAGGTGTCATTATGACAGGGGAGAGCGTAGTGCAATTCCTGATACAGAAACTTGGCGTCAATCAACAGGGATTGATCCGGCAGATCGACCGCAGGATAGAATCCCTACCTAAAGTTACGGGAGGAGAACCTTACTTCAGCAGCGAAGTTTACAGCGTACTTCAAAAAGCGATTGATTACAGCAGCCGGTCGGGGGACAGATATGTTTCGCTTGAACATATTGTTTTAGCTTTGCTTACCGAAAAAAGCGACGCTTCGCAAATATTGAAAGATGCCGGTATGACGGAAAAAGACTTGCGGACGGCAATCGACGAGTTGCGTAAAGGGAACAGGGTGACAAGCCCGTCGGCCGAAGATACTTACGGCGCACTTAACAAATATGCCGTCAACCTCAACGAACGCGCCCGCTCCGGGAAACTTGACCCGGTAATAGGACGCGACGACGAGATACGCCGTGTGTTGCAAATCCTTAGCCGCCGTACGAAAAACAATCCGATTCTTATCGGCGAACCGGGTGTCGGGAAAACGGCCATAGCAGAAGGATTGGCACATCGTATAATCCGTGGCGACGTGCCCGAAAACCTTAAGAGCAAACAGATTTTTTCGCTCGACATGGGGGCTTTGATTGCCGGTGCAAAATACAAAGGTGAATTTGAAGAACGCTTGAAGGCGGTTGTAAATGAAGTTATCAAATCCGGCGGCGGGATTATCCTTTTCATTGACGAGATACACACCCTCGTGGGGGCGGGTAAAAGCGAAGGCGCCATGGATGCTGCGAACATACTGAAACCGGCCCTGGCACGCGGAGAATTGCGGGCGATAGGAGCGACAACATTAGATGAATACCAAAAATATTTTGAAAAAGATAAAGCGTTGGAACGTCGCTTCCAAATGGTTACGGTTGACGAACCGGACGAAGCGGATTCGATATCCATACTTCGCGGACTGAAAGAGAAGTATGAAAATCATCACAAAATTCGTATCAAAGATGATGCGATAATAGCCGCCGTACAACTGTCAACACGTTATATCACAGACCGCTTCCTTCCCGACAAGGCAATTGACCTGATGGACGAAGCGGCGGCGCGTCTGCGTATGCAGGCCGATTCCGTGCCGGAAGCTTTGGACGAAGTGTCACGCCGTATAGCGCAGCTTGAGATTGAACGCGAAGCTATCAAACGCGAAAAAGACGATGACAAACTGGACCTGTTGAACAGGGAAATTGCAAACCTGAAAGAGGAAGAAAAGAATCAAAAAGCCAAATGGCAAAGCGAAAAAGAACAGATCAACAAAATACAGCAGAATAAAATTGACATCGAAAACCTCAAATTCGAGGCCGAAAAAGCCGAACGTGAAGGCGACTACGGCAAAGTAGCGGAGATTCGTTACGGCAAACTGAAAGAAAAGGAATCGCAGATCGAAGATATACAAAAAAAATTGCGCGAGATGCAAGGCGGAAACGCGATGATAAAGGAAGAAGTCGACAGCGAAGATATCGCCGACGTAGTATCCCGCTGGACAGGAATACCTGTAAACAAAATGATGCAGAGCGAAAAAGAAAAGTTGCTCCACCTCGAAGATGAACTCCACAGGCGCGTTATCGGACAGGACGAGGCCATAACGGCGATTGCCGACGCCGTGCGCCGTAGCCGTGCCGGGCTGCAGGACCCGAAACGCCCGATCGGTTCGTTTATATTTCTCGGAACAACAGGGGTCGGCAAAACGGAACTTGCCAAAGCTTTGGCCGAATATCTCTTTGACGACGAAAATATGATGACACGCATTGATATGAGCGAATACCAGGAAAAGTTCAGCGCCAGCCGTCTTGTCGGCGCACCTCCGGGATACGTCGGTTATGAAGAAGGTGGCCAGCTGACCGAAGCCATACGGCGCAAACCCTATTCGGTTGTCCTTTTTGATGAGATAGAAAAAGCACATCCCGACGTGTTCAACATATTGTTGCAGGTACTCGACGACGGCCGTCTGACCGACAACAAAGGACGTACCGTCAATTTCAAGAACACGATTATCATCATGACAAGCAACATGGGTTCGTTGCTTATACGCGAAAACTTTGAAAAAATGACGGAAGAAAACCGTAATCAGGTAATCGCGGAAACAAAACGGGAAGTTCTTGACCTTATGAAAAAGACCATCCGCCCGGAGTTCCTGAATCGCATCGACGAGATTATCATGTTTACTCCGTTGAACGAAGAAGAAATACGCCGAATCGTAGACTTGCAGCTTGCAAACACGCAGCGTATGCTGGAAAAAAACGGCATAACGCTGGAATTTACCGGCGCGGCGTTAGACTTTCTCGCGGACAAAGGTTATGACCCGCAGTTCGGTGCACGACCCGTAAAACGTGTCATACAAGACCTCGTCCTCAACGAATTATCCAAAAAGATACTCGGCTCCGAAATAAACGGCAACCGGCCGGTCATAGTAGACAAAAACGAACACGGCCTTGTTTTTAAGGGTATGAATTTAATATGATGTTGTAAAAATGATTATTTTTTATTTCCGATTTATCAATGTTTCGGGGTGAACAGTACCGGACGTACATGAAACGAACGAAAGTTCCAATGTTTATAACTTCGCTTTGGACATAACGTTATTCATAAACAAATGATAGAGAAAGGGGATGAATTTAAAGGATGGGCGGACGGTATCAACAAAGAAAAAGACACAATTTACACCTCACAAAAATAAACTTGCGGATGAATATGTTTTTCTATCACTAAACAGGAGGCAGTCCAAGTTCTTTAAGAAACTGATTATGTTTTTCTGTAGCTTCGGCAATTTTCTTTTCGATATTTATCAATTCATCATTTACCGCCTGCAGGTCGATGATTTCTTCGGATTTGGCTGTTGA